>JBDTLY010000209.1:0-6116 GCA_039934535.1 Casimicrobiaceae bacterium
TCTACACGATGGGGTTCTTCGGCTTCTGGGGGCTCGGCATCGCGTCGTCGGCGCTCACCGTGTTCCTCGAGCGCTCGCCCTGGGAAGTCAACCGCTGCCCGGTGGAACCCACCACGCGCCCCGAGGGCTGCCCGAAGCGCGAGGATGCCGACGCATGCTTCCGAGGTTAGCCGCGCTGCCCGATGAGCTGTTTCAACGCGGCCGGATCGAGCAGCTTGACCGCGCGGCCTTGCACCTGGATCAGTCCTTCGTCCTGGAAGCGCGAGAACAGGCGGCTCACGGTTTCGAGCTTGAGGCCGAGGTAGCTGCCGATTTCCTCGCGCGTCATCCGCAGGACAAACTCGGTGGACGAGTAGCCGCGCCGCTTGTAGCGGTCGGCAAGCGACAGCAGAAACACCGCGAGGCGCTCCTCGGCGCGCATGCTGCCGAGCAGCAGCATGACGTTCTGGTCGCGCGAGATTTCCTTCGACAGCAGCCGGTGCAGGTTGTGCTGCAGCGGCGGCACGGCGCGCGCGACGTCTTCGAGACGCTCGAACGGCACCACACAGACTTCGGTGTCCTCGAGCGCCGTTGCCTGGCACCCGTGTTTCTCGGTGCCGATGCCATCGAGCCCGATGATGTCGCCCAGCATGTGGTAACCGGACACCTGCTCGCGGCCATCTTCGGCCAGGACCGTCGTCTTGAGCGAGCCGATGCGAATCGCATACAGCGCGGTAAACGCCTCTCCGGTGCGGTAAAGCGCGTCGCCCTTGTGCAGCTTGATGCGGGCGCCGAGCAGGGCGTCAACCTGGTTGACGTCGTCCACGTCGAGCCCCATCGGGAGGCACAGCTCGCGCATGCTGCACGTCGAGCAGTGGATCTTGAGGTCGCGGATCGAAATGACCGGCGCAATCGCGCCGTTGGCGGCCCGGCGCGGCAGAGCCGACGCGGCGGCGCCGGCGGTCAGGGGCTTGGCGGGGAGCGTCATGCCACCGGGAACGGGCGTCTCGATGAATCGGGATGGAGGGAGTTCAAGCCGGACGAGTGTAATGCGAAACCCTGGTATTGACCAGCTTTGGTGCGGCAGCACATTTGCCAGCGCGCCGGGCGCTTCGGCGCCGGCGGCGGGCTGAATGCCGATTTCCGGGCTGATCGCCGCCGTGCTTGCCGGACTCCTCGGCGGCGCGCATTGCCTTGCGATGTGCGGCGGATTCGTGACGGCGCTTTCTGGAGCCGGCAGGACGGCGCGAGCGTCGACGGCGCCGCTGCTGCCGGCGCGCGCGCTCGCGCGGCGCGAGCTTCCCTACAATCTGGGGCGGATTTCGACGTACGCCCTGCTGGGCGCCATCGCCGGCGGAGCAGGGGGCGCGGCGTTGTCGGCCGGCGGCTGGCTGGCGGCGCAGCGCGTGCTTTATGTCGTCGCGAACGTATTCCTGCTTGCGCTCGCGCTGGCGATCGTATCGAACGGCAAGGGCATGGTGCCGCTGCAACGCGTCGGCGCGGCGCTGTTCGCGCGGCTCTTGCCGGCGGTGCGGCCGCTGCTGGCGCGCGACGACGCGGCGGCCCGCTTCGCCCTCGGCACGATCTGGGGCCTCGTTCCCTGCGGGCTCGTCTACGGCGTGCTGCCGATCGCGCTGTTCGCGGGCGGCGCGCTGCAGGGCGCCGCCGTGATGCTCGCCTTCGGCATCGGCACGCTGCCCAACCTGCTCGCCGCGGGCTGGATCGTTGCGCATGCGAGCACATGGCTGAAGTCGCGCGTGGTGCGTTATGCGACGGCGACACTGCTCGCGGGGTTCGCCTTCGCTGGAATCGGTCGCGCGCTCTTCGGATCCGTCGCGGCGATGCAGGGCGCGTTCTGTTTCTGAGGCGATCGCGTGGCAAGTCCGCCGATCCGCTTACAATCGGCGGCGATGACGGCAGCGAATGTCCTTCCCGACCCGCGCGTGTTTCCGGACGCGCACGCCGGCGTGCCGGAACACCTGCGCCTCTATACGCTCGCGGTGGAGGCGCTCGCCGCGCAAACGCGGCAACAAGCCGACTCTCCTGACCGCGAAATCCGCGGACGGCTCGCGGCAAATCTTGCGTCCGATGGCGCCGCGCTCGCCGCGCTGTTCGCCGGAGCGCCGTCGGTCGCTGTGACGCGCCTTCTGTGGCGAGAGCTCGATGCAGTCTGGCGGCAGGGCCATGCGCCGGGTGAGGCGGGTCTGGCGCTCACGGTATTTGCGCTGCCGCTCGTGATCGTGAGCGGCGGCGATGGCGCGACGGCGGACCTCGCGCATCCCGGCGTTCTCGCCGCGCCCGATTCGCTGGTCGCGATCCTGCGCGAGCACGGCGCGCTTGGCGGCAGCCAGGCGTTTGCGCTGGCCGATGCGCTGGTGAGCGCCGATGCCATCGACCTGCCGCGCCTGCCGGAGATTTTCGCGTGGCAGGCGTTAGCCGACTCGACACCGGCCGAATTCTCGCCGCGAGCCCTTCCGCCCGCGCCATTGAGCTTCCCCGCCGGCCGGGAAGGCGTGCACCTGCGATTCCTGATGGGCTCCGCGCTCGCGCGGCGCGGTCTCGACCTCGTTGCCGATCGCGAAGTCGGGAAATGGGGTGTTCCGTTCACGAAGGAGCTGTCCCGCCAGCTGGCCGTGGGCGCGACGTCGGTGCTGGCACTCGCGCGCGCGCCGCAGCGGCCGCTCCCAGCGGTTGCCGCGGGCCGTGCCGCCAAGCGCGAAATCGGCGCCCAGATTTTCGCCGGCAACGCGATCCGCAAGCTGCGTGCGTCGGTGGGCGAGCCGTCGGCGGTGATCAGCGCTCACCGCGCGCCTGACGCTCCGGGCGGCGGCGAGCTGCGGCTGTCCCTTTCGTCGCCGTTCGCGCCCCGCGACGCCGAAGGTTTTCGCTGCCCGCTCTATCCGCTCGACCGCGTCGGCGACGTCGCGCAGATGCTGGCCGATCTCATGGCCGACTGCCGGGTGACCGACGTGCGCATCGCCGCCGGCGTGCATGCCGACCGCGATCCGGCGACCGGACTCACGCTGCTGTTCAAGCCTGACACTTTGCCCGACGCGACTGCGGTTCATTGACCGGGCGACGCCCTGCATTCCGGACCCCGCCCGGGGCGCGACGCAGCGGACCGACCGCCCGGGCCAGCACTAGCGCGCAAGCGCGTAAAAACCCGCGGCGAGTGTCTCGCGCCCGACCGCGCCGAGATCGTCGTCCCGCTCGCCGCCACGTTCGCGCAGATCCCGAACCAGCGACAGCGCATCAACGCTTGCGCAAGATGCAGACCGACTGGCCGATTGGTCCGAGTGTGGCCATGCGCTCGAATTTCGGGCCGTCGGGAAACGACACGGGGCGCGGCAACTCGACGTGCGCTACGTCGCCGGCATGAATCGCCTCGATCGTCACCGGCAGGTGCGCGACCCACGCGTCGATGGCATCGCGTGACAGGAAATCGATCGACGGCTGCGCCTCGGCGCGCACGGGATCGAGCGCGGTTTCGAAGAACGCCCAGTGCCGGGCGACGGCGAACTCGAGGAACGTGAACACGATGCGTCCGCCCGGCCGCGCAACGCGCGCCGCTTCTTTGAGATACCGAAACGAATCGGCGTGCGCGAGATGCGTGAACACCGAGAAGAAGCAGATGAAATCGGCGCGCGCGTCCCGCTCCGGGATCACGGGTTCGCCAACCGTCTCGAAGCGCCAGTCCGGGCGCGCAGCGAGCTGGCGCGCGTAATCGACAAGATCGGACACGACGTCCGTGCCGAGATAGGGGCCGGTCAGATAGTCCGAAAGATATTTCGCGAGTCGCCCGGCACCACAGCCGACGTCGATCAGGTAATGCTGGGGGAGGAGCCCGCTCTGGATCAGGAAGGCGCGGAGGATCTCGCCGACCGGATCGAAGTGGCGCCCGATCGCGGCCTCCATCGCGCGATCGTGGCCCTGTTCCCGCTTGAGGCGCTCGATGAACTCGGGATAGCTGACCGGCGGCATGGCGCCGCCAGAATAGCAGAGCGGCGCGCTACGCGATCGCGGGATATGTCTCGCGCGCGGACTCGCGCCGCTTGACGCGGCCCATGCCGCTGATGTCCTGCGTGACTGTCGGGTCGCCGAGATAGTCGACACTCCCGGCGCCGGAGATCGAGACCTTCAGCGTCTTCGCCGCGTTGACGAAGACCTTGCCGGCGCCGCTCACCGCCACCTTCGCGTTATCGCTCACGAGTCCCGAAGCCCGGTAGTCGCCCGCGCCGGAAATGGCGATGCGCTGGTCGGTCACGCGGCCCGCGACGTCCGCCTTGACCGCGCCAGAGGCGGCGATCGCGAGTTCATTCACGTCGAGGCCGGCGATCCGGATAACGGCTTCGCCGGAGACGCCGAGCGCGAGCTTTTCACCCTTCCAGCCGTCGGCGCGGAGCTTCACGGTGCCGGTCACCTCGACCGCGCTCAATTCCCGGAACGTGATCGTCGCGCGAATCGGCCGCGGGCTGCCGCCGAACAGGAAGCTGAAGAAGTTGCCCGAGCTCCCGTTCGCGACGTGCAACGTCCCGTCGCGGACCTCCATCCGGATTCTTGCCATCTGCTTGGCCGGCGCCTCGAGGTTCACCGATTCCGTCGTGCCCTGGACGAGCGTGATGTCCGCCATGCCGCCGACGGAGAGACGGTTGAACGGCGGCAGCGCCCGCTGCTCCGTGGTCATCTCCCCGCCGCGTGCCGCGCCGGCGTCCCGGAAGCCGCGGTCGAGCAGGAACCATGCGCCCGCCACCGCGGCGGCAATCGCGAGGAGGATGACGAGCGGCAGGAGGAGGCGGTTCATCGGAGATCTCTGGCAGGGACGGCAACCGGTTGGATGCGGTGACCCGCCCCGGCGGATTCACCCGCCACTTGATTCCGCGGCCGACACGGGGCTGACACCGCGGCCGGCCGGCGACTGCCTAGCCTTCGAGGATCAGCGTGCCGCGGGAAGCAGCCGGATATCGCCGTACCAGGCTTCGACGCTTTCGCCGGTGTTGTCGGTGTCGGTCAGCACGCCAACCGACATCAGCAGCCCCGGCTCCTCGTTGAAGGCCTTGCGATAGTCCTCGAAGACGTTGCGCTTCAGCGACTGCCACGCGCCGACGCCGGCCGGGCCGCTCGAGGCGACGATCATCTGGACGCGGCCGGTGTGCGGGTTCGGGATGACGGTGCCGACCGGCGCCTTGTTCGACCAGACATACATCAGCGTTCCGTAGGGCGTGGTCTTGCCCGAGCGTTGATCAGCGAGGGACAGCGCCAGGCGATCGGTCAGCGGGAGCTTTGCGCGGTCGCCGCCGAAGCTCAGGACGATGCGCGCCGGCGAATCCTCCTTGGACGAGACGGCGTTGTCGGCGGCGGCGACGAGGCGGCTGATCTTCCAGCGCCATTCGAGGTTCGGCGCCGTCTTCACGTCGATTTTGGTCGGCTGGCCGAGACCGGTTGCGGCGGCCTCCGAGATCGCGCTCAGCACGACGGTGCCGCCATCGTCGACCAGCTTGTACTGCGTCGGCTTCTTCTGGTCGGTGATCTTCACGACCTCCCAGCCGGCGGGCATCTCCGATCCGGCCTTTTGCGTCGAGAACGGCGTTACCAGGGGCGCTGCATCGGGCGTTGCCTGCGGATGCGCGATCGGCGACATGACGGCAACGGCCGCCGCGAGCGCCAGCGCGACGAACGGCGTTGGGCGAAATGTGCGGGGGTCGGCCATGGGCGGCCAGTATAATTGCAGAATTCGACCACCGCGAGTGTGAAATGAACCTCGACCGCGTTCCGGCGGGCAAGGACGTCCCGAACGACTGCAACGTGATCATCGAGATCCCGATGCGGGGCGACCCGATCAAGTACGAGGTGGACAAGGAGACGGGCGCCGTCTTCGTCGATCGCTTCATGGCGACCGCGATGATCTACCCGTGCAACTACGGCTACATTCCGCGCACGTTGTCGGACGACGGCGATCCCAGCGACGTGCTCGTCCTGTCGCCGGTGCCGCTCATCACGGGCGTGGTCGTCCGCTGCCGGCCCATTGGCATGCTGAAGATGGACGACGAGGCCGGCGGCGACGCCAAGATCCTCGCCGTCCCGATCGACAAGCTGTCGTCGCTCTATCACGGCATCCAGTCGCCGCGCGACCTGCCCGA
>JBDTLY010000210.1:0-6069 GCA_039934535.1 Casimicrobiaceae bacterium
CGCCGCGCGTCATTTTCGCGACATTGATGCCGGCGATTCTGCCTGCCGCGGTCACCGTCGGCCCGCCGCTCATCCCCGGATTGAGAGCACCCGAAAAATGGATCCGCTCGTTGTAACTGAAATCGACGAGGCCGTTGTAAGTGCCTTCGACGATCGTGAATCCGAGGTCGAGCGGATTCCCCATCGCGAAGAGCCGCTCGCCCTTGGGCATCGTTCCCTCGATGGCGCGCGGGTCGAATTCGAAGAACGTCGCGGACGGCTTGTCCAGGCGCACGACGGCGAGGTCGTTGACGATGTCGATCGCCTGCAGCTTGAGTGACCCGCGCGACCCGTCCGGCGCGACGTATTCGAGCCGATAGGTCAAGGGCTCGAGCGCGTACTGCGAGACGACGTGATAGTTGGTAAGCGCGAGGCCGTCGGCGGTGACGATGAGACCCGATCCGAGCGACGCCTGCCGGTCCGCGCGATCGACCAGTGTCCGGATCTGCAGCAAGCGTGGCCGCGCGGCCGCATAGACCGACTCGGCGGCGGACGAGATCGGCGCCGGCGCGTCTGGCTGCGGCGCCTGGGCGGTCGCCGGGGCGGCGATCGCGGCAACGGCGGCAAAGGCGGCAACGAGACGCGCGCCGCGCAGCAAGCGCGGACTACACATGTCGCGTGATGAACATGACCAGCGCGACGAGGCCCAGCACGAACGCAAGTCCCGACACGAGGCCGACGATGATGACGTGATGCGGCTTGATCGTCACCATGTCGTGCTGCATGTCGGTTCCCTTGCGGACGCCGAAGAAGCTCCAGAACACCGCGCCCGCGACCTGCAGCAGCGACGCGGGCGGCCGGGCGGTCGGCGGATCAACAGGCGAGGAATCGGGCGTTGTCATTGCGGGAAGGGATACGGAGGCGCGCGCCGTTCCGTACGGCGGGTGCCGTCGATGGTATCACCGCGATCGCCGGGGCCGGCGTGCATCCGTGGCTGCCGCGCATGCGTATAGAGGAGTGCCGCCCGATCGGGCGCCCATCTTTACACACCGAGGAGGCTCTCATGTCCCGTATTGCCCGTTTTGCCCTGCCGTTCCTGCTGCTGTTCACGCTCGGCGCGTGCCAGTCGATGACGGCCCCGCCCCAGAAATCGCTCTACGAGCGGCTCGGTGGCCAGCCGGCGATCACGGCGGTCGTCGACGATTTCGTCGGCAACGTCGCCGCCGACAACCGGATCAACGGCTTCTTCGCCCGGACCGACATTGCGCGCCTGAAGAAGCTGCTCGTCGAGCAGATCTGCGCCGGCACCGGCGGCCCCTGCACCTACACTGGTCGCAGCATGCCGGCCGCGCACAAGGGGATGAATATCACCGACGCGCAGTTCAACGCGCTGGTCGAGGACCTGCAGAAGACGCTGAACAAGTTCAAGGTGCCCGAGAAGGAGCAGGGCGAGCTCCTCGCGGTGCTTGGCCCGATGAAGCCGCAGATCGTTGGGCAGTAGCGGCGCGAGCGGCGAGCCGGGGCCCACGGCGCGAAGCGCCAAGGGGGAGCGAGCGAACGCGAGTCGACGCATGAGGCCGACCCAAGCTGCGTAACGAGTCACGTCGACCCGGCGGAGGCCGAGGCACAGTTGCATCAGCCCATGGCGGACAATCTTCGCCCGCCGGGGCTTCCGCTACTTAACGATGCTGCTCGTATCCTCGCCGAACCGCTCGCCAATCTTCGATTCGTCGAGCTCGCCAAAACTGTAGGACGCCTCGAGCCACATCACGTTGATGATGCCGAAGAAGAGCGCCGCGCCGAGGCCGAGGATCCAGGTGAAATACCACATTGTGAAATCTCCAATCAGTACAGCGAGGACCCGCCCTCGCGGATGTGCGCCTCGGTGACTTTGCCCCGCATGATGCGGAACACCCAGGCGGTATACGCAAGGACGATCGGCAGGAAGATCAGAACGCCCCAGAACATGATTTGCAGCGTGCGGTGGCTCGACACCGAATCCCAGACGGTGAGGCTCGACGCCATGTCCTGCGACGACGGCATGATGAACGGAAACAACGCAAACCCCGCGGTGAAGAGGACGCTCGCGACGGCGATCGAGGAGAGCGTGTAGGCAAGACCCAGGCGCTGCCGTGCGGAAGCGACGAGCGCGAGCAGCGCTCCGCCGAACGCGGCGATGGGTGCGACAAGCGTCCACGGATGCAGCGAATAGTTGTTGAGCCACCCGCCTGCCACCCGTTCGACCGTCTTGGCGGGCGGCATGAACGCCGCATCGGCCGGCGGCATCGACACGATCCGGTAGCCGTCGATGCCCGTCACGATCCAGACGCCGGCCAGCGCGAACGCGGCGACGAACACCAGCGTCGCGATCCGCATCGCGCGTCGGGACCGCGCCTGAACATTGCCTTCGGTGCGCAGCACGAGGTTATGCGCGCCGTGCATCACGAGCATCGACAGCGACACCACGCCGGCGAGCAGGGCGAACGGCGTCAGCAGGCCGAAAAACGTGCCGGAGTAAAAGCCGCGCATGTCCTCGTCGAAGTGGAACGGCGTGCCGAGAAACAGGTTGCCGAATGCAACGCCGAAGACAAGCGACGGCACGGTTCCGTTGACGAAGATGCCCCAGTCCCATATCGAGCGCCACCGCGGGTCGGCGACCTTGCTGCGATAGTCGAATCCCACGGGGCGCAGGAACAGCGCGAAGAGCACGAGGATCAGCGCAATGTAGAACCCGGAAAACGCCATTGCGTAGACCAGCGGCCAGGCAGCGAACGTCGCGCCGCCCGCGGTGATGAACCACACCTGGTTGCCTTCCCATGTCGGCCCGACGGTGTTCAGCACGACGCGGCGCTCGTCGTCGGTCCGCGCGACGAACGGAAGCAGCGTGCCGATGCCGAGGTCCATGCCGTCGAGGATCGCGAAACCGACGAGCAGCAGTCCCACGAGCAGCCACCAGATCACCTTCAGCGTCGCGTAGTCGAAGATGTAGATCATGGCGCGGCCTTCCCTTGCTCGAGGCGATAGCGCCCCGTATGGAGGGACGACGGCCCGAGGCGCGCGTATTTCAGCATCAGGTACATCTCGACCACGAGCAGCGCCGTATAGAAGATCAGGAATCCGGAAAGGCTGAACCACAGTTGGCCGGTCGTCACCGACGACACGCCGAGGTGGGTGGGCAGCACTTCGCTGATCGCCCAGGGCTGGCGACCGTACTCGGCGACGATCCAACCCAGCTCGATCGCGACCCACGGCAGGGGAATGCTCCAGAGCGCGACGTGCATGAGCCATCGATTGTCGGCGAGGCGGCGTTTCGCCAGCACATAGAACGCCGCTGCGAACACGAACAGGAACCAGAGCCCCAGGCCCACCATGATCCGGAACGACCAGAACATCGTCGCCACGTTAGGGATCGTGTCCTCGACCGCGGCGCGGATCTGCGCCGGTGTCGCATCGACGACGGCGGGCGTGTATTTGCGCAGCAGCAGGCCGTAGCCCAGGTCGCCCTTCACGCGGTCGAAGGCCGCCATCGCCTCCGGCGAGCGGTCGCCGCCCCTTATTTTCGTCAACGCGGCCCACGCCTGCATGCCGGTGCGGATGCGCGCCTCGTGCTCGATCTTCAAGTCCTTGATGCCGACGACCTTGGTGTCGACCGATCGGGTCGCGATCAACCCCAGGAGCCAGGGAATCTTGATGGCGAAATGCGTCTTCTGCGCGGCCTGATCCGGGAAGCCGAACGCCGTGAACGACGCCGGGGGCGTCTGGGTCTCCCATTCGGCCTCGATCGCGGCGATCTTCACCCGCTGCGTTTCGCCGGCGGTGTAGCCCGACTCGTCACCCAGCACGATGACGGACAGCGCCGACGCGAGGCCGAACGCGGCGGCCACCGCGAACGAACGCACGGCGAACGACGCGTCGCGCCCGCGCAGCAGGTACCACGACGAGATGCCGAGCACGAACATCGACGCGGCGACGTAGCCGGCGGCGACGGTGTGCACGAACTTGACGCCGGCGACCGGATTGAAGATGAGGTCGGCGAAGCTCGTGAGCTCCATCCGCATGGTATCGGGATTGAACTCGGCGCCGACCGGGTTCTGCATCCACGCGTTGGCGATCAGGATCCAGACCGCCGAGAGGTTCGTGCCGAACGCGACCAGGAACGTGACGGTCAGGTGCCCGACCTTCGAAAGGCGGTTCCAGCCGAAGAAGAACATCCCCACGAACGTCGATTCGAGGAAGAACGCCATCAGCCCTTCGAGCGCGAGCGGCGCGCCGAAGATGTCGCCGACGTAGTGCGAGTAGTACGCCCAGTTGGTGCCGAACTGGAACTCCATCGTGATGCCGGTGGTGACGCCCATCGCGAAGTTGATCCCGAAGAGCTTGCCCCAGAACTTCGTCATGTCCCGGTAGATTTCCTTGCCCGTCATCACGTACACCGACTCCATGATGACGAGGATCCACGACAGCCCGAGCGTCAGCGGGACGAACAGGAAGTGGTAGAGCGCAGTCGCGGCGAACTGAAGGCGCGAGAGCTCGACGACGTCAACGGAGGGCATGGGCGGGCTCCGGCGAGGAGGCCTCGGGGGCAAGCATGCGTTCGGCGACCCGGTCGGGCGCCACGCTCATGTGGCGCGCGAGGGGCGCGCTGAAGAAGAGCGCCCAGAGGATGCCGAGCGCCGTCACCTTGAGCGCGAGGACGAACGTCACGTCGCGCGTCAGCGACGACAGGCGCCTCCAGCGGGCGCGGCAGACAGCCATGAGGGTTCGCATTGGCGGCGGCGACTTCTTGGCGCAGCATAATGCGGGCAGCGGAGATTGGGCAACAGAAAAGCGCGGCGGGCCTTGAATTTCGCTCCCATAACCGCACCTTCATAGGTGTCTTTTCAGGCAGGGATTCGCATGCGTTTCGACAAACTTACGACCAAATTCCAGCAGGCCCTTGCCGACGCCCAGAGCATGGCGCTTGGCAACGACAACGGCTTCATCGAGCCTGCGCACCTGCTGTCCGCCCTTCTGAACCAGGAGGACGGCGGCACGGCGTCGCTGCTCGCCCGGGCCGGGGTTGCCGTGCCGAAAGTCCGGACCGGCCTTTCCAGGCTCATCGAGCGGCTGCCCAAAGTCGAAGGCCAGGGCGGGGAAATCGGCGCGTCCCGCGACCTCACGAACCTCCTCAACCTGACCGACAAGGAGGCCACCAAGCGGGGCGACCAGTTCATCGCCAGCGAACTGTTCCTGCTTGCCCTGACGGATGACAAGGGGGAAACCGGCCGGCTGCTGAAGGAAAACGGCTTGACCCGGAAGGCGCTCGAAACCGCCATCCAGGCCGTGCGCGGGGACGCCGGCGTCGACTCGCAGGAAGCCGAGGGCCAGCGCGAGGCGCTCGCTAAATACACGATCGATCTGACCGAGCGGGCGCGCAACGGCAAGCTCGATCCCGTGATCGGCCGCGACGACGAAATCCGCCGGACCATCCAGATTCTGCAGCGTCGCACGAAGAACAATCCGGTGCTGATCGGCGAGCCGGGCGTGGGCAAGACCGCGATCGTCGAAGGCCTCGCCCAGCGCATCGTCAACGGCGAAGTGCCCGAGTCGCTCAAGAGCAAGCGCGTGCTGTCGCTCGACATGGCGGCGCTCCTTGCCGGCACCAAGTACCGCGGCGAATTCGAGGAGCGCCTCAAGGCCGTGCTGAAGGACATCGCTGCCGACGAGGGGCAGACCATCGTCTTCATCGACGAGCTCCATACGATGGTCGGCGCCGGCAAGGCCGAGGGCGCCATGGACGCCGGCAACATGCTGAAGCCCGCGCTCGCCCGCGGCGAGCTCCATTGCGTTGGTGCGACCACGCTCGACGAGTACCGCAAGTATGTCGAGAAGGACGCCGCGCTCGAACGCCGCTTCCAGAAGGTCCTGGTCGACGAGCCCTCGGTCGAGTCGACGATCGCGATCCTGCGCGGGTTGCAGGAGCGCTACGAAATCCACCACGGCGTCGACATCACCGACCCCGCGATCGTCGCGGCGGCGGAGCTGTCCCATCGCTACATCACCGACCGCTTCCTGCCCGACAAGGCGATCGACCTGATCGACGAGGCCGCC
>JBDTLY010000211.1:0-6046 GCA_039934535.1 Casimicrobiaceae bacterium
CTGCGCGTCGACTCGCTTGCGAACGTCGGCGCCTACGCCACCGGCGGTGGCGTCGTGATCCAGCTCATGATCGGGCCGTGGGTCGCGACGTCGGTCTACGACATTTCCACGATCGACATCCGCATCCAGGCGGTGCTGACCCACACCGCGCCGACCGGCGCCTATCGCGGCGCCGGCCGGCCCGAGGCGATCTACATCATCGAGCGGCTGATGGATGCCGCGGCGCGCGCGACCGGCATCGACCAGGTCGAACTGCGCCGCCGCAACATGATCCGTCCGGCGCAGATGCCATACACGAATCCCCTGAACAAGACCTACGACAGCGGCCAATTCGAATCGGTGATGGACCAGGCGCTCGTGCTCGCCGAGTGGAATGGATTCGACGCGCGTCTTGCCGATGCCAAACGGCGCGGCCGGCTGCGCGGACGCGGGATGGCCGCGTTTCTCGAATGGACCGGCGCCGACGTGTTCGAGGAGACTGTGACGGTCTCCGTCGAGGGTGACGGCGCAATCGAGATCGTCTCGGCGACGCAGGCGATGGGACAGGGCCTCGCGACGACGTATTCGCAGCTCGCGGTCGATGTCTTCGGCGTGCCGATCGAGAAGATCCGCATCGTGCAGGGCGACACGGACCGCGCGACGGGCTTCGGCAGCGCCGGCTCGCGCTCGCTTTTCGTCGGCGGCTCGGCCGTGAAGGTCGCCGCCGAGCGAACGGTCGAGAAGGCGCAGGATCTCGCGGCGCAGGCGCTCGAGGCGGCAGTCGGCGACCTCGAATTCGCGGACGGCGTCTTTTCCATCAAGGGGACCGACCGGCGGATCGATCTTTTCGAGCTCGCGCGGCGGCAGCCAGCGCAGCGCATCGCGCTCGTGTCGACGAGCTCCGTCGCCGACGCGACGTGGCCGAACGCCTGCCATGTTTGCGAGGTCGAGATTGATCCTGAAACCGGCGCCCTCGAGGTCGCGGGCTACTGGTCGGTGACCGACGTGGGCCGCGTGGTCAATCCGATGATCGTCACGGGCCAGGTCGAAGGCGGCGCCGTCCAGGGGATCGGGCAGGCGCTGTGCGAAGCGTTCGTCTACGACCCCGAAACCGGCCAGGCGCTGACCGCGAGCTTTCTCGACTATGCCCTTCCGCGCACGGAGATGATTCGCCACTTCGAGACCGCAATGGACGAATCGACGCCGTGCCGCAACAACGCGATGGGCGTGAAGGGCGTGGGCGAGCTCGGCACGATCGGCGCCACGCCGGCGGTCGTCAATGCGGTGGTCGACGCGCTCGCGCGGGCAGGCGCCGGCGAGCGTGCGCTCGCGTTGCAGATGCCGCTGACGTCGGAGAAGGTCTGGCGGGCATTGCAAGGCTGATCCCGGCATTGCGGTATCATTTCGCTCATTGCCCGGAGCTCGCTGCTCCGGCAACGACGATTCATCGCGCGCGGCCAGTGCCGTTGCCCGCGAATCGAGGAAGACGATTGATGCGGCATCGCCTGCAGTTCTGGGCCGCGTTCGCGGCGCTCTTGCTCGTTCCGGTTGCGGCTTCCGCCGCCGACCTCGTCTTTTCGGTGACCGAGGGCGTCACCTATCAGGCGACGCCGAAGGAAATCCGCGACAAGTTCGAGCCGCTGGCGCAGGCCCTTGGCACGGCGCTCAAGCGGACCGTGCGGGTCGTGCTGGTGCCCAAGTACAACGACGTGCGCGCGGGGCTCGCGAAGCAGGAATACGACCTCGCGTTCATCCATCCTGCGCACGTGGCGCTCGCCGAGGTCAAGGCGGGCCGCTACAAGACCCTCGCCTGGACGGCCGGGTTCACGGAGTACACGGTGTCGCTGATGGTGAAGGCGAACGATCCGGCGAAGGGTCTCGCCGACGTCAAGGGCAGGAAGCTCGTCACGCCGGATCCCGATTCGATCACCGCGTGGATGGTCCGGGCCATGCTGCGCACGGCGAGCATCGGCCCCAATGACCTCAAGATCGTGACGACGCGCTACCAGGACGCCGTGCCGTTCTACCTCGAGTATTCCTTCGCCGACGTGGGAGCGACCGCTGCGAACGCGGTCGTCAAGGAATGGACGGACAAGGGCGGCAAGGTATTCATCAAGTCGCGCGCGCTGCCCATCAAGTACTTCATCGTTTCGACGAAGCTCCCGGCCGACGAGCAGGAAAAAATCCAGCGCGCGCTCGTCACGCTTGCGCAGACCGAGCCGGGCCGTCAGGTGCTGGGCGCCATCGGCTACAAGGGCTTCGTCATGCCCGACCACGCGGTCGACGCCGCGGCGACCGACTGGCTCGGCCTCTGACGGCGGGCGCCGGGCCGGCGCCCGCGGTGGCGTGAATGCGGTAGCATGGCGGCCCGGCTGCCGCGCCTCTCCGTATTGTTCCCGGCATGGACTTCGCCTTCATCCTCGATCCGCTGCCGCTGCTCAAGGCCTACAAGGACTCGAGCGTGGCGATGATGCGCGCGCTCGCCGCGCGCGGCCATCGCATCTACGCGCTCACACCCGCCGACATGTTCTGGCACGCCGGTGCGACGCGGGCGCGGGTCGCCGCGCTGTCGCTCCATGCGGACACGCACGACTGGTACACGGCCGCGGCGCCCGAGGAGCGCGCGCTGTCGGCGTTCAGCGCCGTGGTCATGCGCAAGGATCCACCGTTCGACATGGAGTACGTCTACGCGACGTACCTGCTCGAGGCGGCGGAGCGCGAAGGCGCGCGCGTGTGGAACCGGCCGCGCGCGATCCGCGACAACAACGAAAAGATGGCGATCGCGAAGTTCAGCGAGTTCATTTCGCCCACGCTTGTCACCCGCGACGCCGGACGGATCGGCGCGTTCATCGACCTGCACAAGGATGTCATTCTGAAGCCGCTCGACGGCATGGGTGGCACGTCGATCTTCCGGGTTCGCGACGACGACCCCAACCGCAACGTGATCATCGAGACGCTGAACCAGGACGGCGCGCGGACCGTGATGGCGCAGCGGTACATTCCCGCAATCGTCGAAGGCGACAAGCGCGTGCTGCTGATCGCCGGCGAGCCGGTTCCGTTCGCGCTGGCGCGCATCCCGAAGGCGGGAGAAACGCGCGGCAACCTGGCCGCCGGCGGCCGCGGCGTCGCCAGGCCGCTCACGCCGCGCGACCGGGAAATCGCCGCGGCGCTGGGGCCGAAACTCTGGGCCGAGGGCCTGCTCGTGGTCGGTCTCGACGTCATCGGCGATTGCCTCACAGAGGTCAACGTGACGAGTCCGACGTGCTTCGTCGAGATCGCCGAGCAGACGGGATTCGACACGGGCGGCATGTTCGCCGATGCGCTGATTCGCGCGTGCTAACATAATCGACGCCATTTCCGTCGCCGCAGCGCGGCCAACCACGCGGATTCACGATGATCGGTGTCCTGATCGTTGCCCATGACAGCCTGGGCGAAAGTCTCGTGCGCGCGGTGACGCACGTGCTTGGCAACCGGCCGCCGCAGTTCGAGGTGCTGTCGGTCTCGGCGACAGACGACCCCGTCGACCTGCTGCCCGCCGCGCGCGAGCTGGTCGCGCGTCTCGACACCGGCAGCGGCGTGCTGATCCTGTCGGACCTCTTCGGCGCCACGCCTTGCAACCTCGCCGCGAAGCTCGCGAAACCGGGACGCGTCGAGGTGATCGCCGGCGTCAACCTGCCCATGCTGGTGCGGGCGTTCACCTACCGCAACCGCGGCATGGAGCAGACCATCAAGAAGGCCATCTCCGGCGCCTGCGACGGGGTGCAGCACCTCGCGGTCGATCCCGTCTATGCAGCAACGCGAGGTTGAGATCGTCAACAAGCTGGGGCTGCATGCGCGGGCGTCGGCCAAGCTCACGCAGCTCGCGGCGAAGTATCAGTGCGATGTCGTGATGGCGCGCAACAATCGCAAGGTCAACGCCAAGAGCATCATGGGCGTGATGATGCTGGCGGCGGGCAAGGGGGCGAAAGTCACGCTCGAGACCGACGGCCCGGACGAGGCCGAGGCGATGGACGCGCTGGTGGCGCTCATCGGCGACTGTTTCGGCGAGGGGCAATGAGCGCGAGCGGCGCGCCGGTTCGGCCTCCGCGCTGCCTCGCGTATCGTCGCGCCGGGCTGTCGGCCTCCGACCGCGCTCTCGATGGCTCGCATCCCCGAGAAAGCGCGGGGCCTCTGCTCGCCGTTTGCGCGTTCCCCCACGCGCAAGGCGCCATGATGCGATGACGAGTTTCGCGCTCCACGGCGTGGGCGTTTCGGGCGGCATCGCGATCGGCCGCGCGCAGCTCGTCTCGCACGCCACCCTCGAAGTCGCGCACTACACGATCGATACGGGCGCGGTGACCGCCGAGATCGCGCGCTTCGACAACGCGCTGCGGGAAGTGCAGCGCGAACTCGAGGGACTGCACGCCGCGATGACCGGCGGCGACGCGCCGGCCGAGTTCGGCGCGTTCCTCGACGTCCACTGGATGATCCTCACGGACCCGACGCTGTCGGACACGCCGAAGCGGATCATCGCCGAGCAACGCTGCAACGCCGAATGGGCGCTCGTCCAGCAGATGAACGTGCTGGTCGAGCAGTTCGACGCGATCGACGACCTTTACCTGCGCGAGCGCAAGGCGGACGTCGTGCAGGTCGTCGAGCGGATCCTGAAGCGGCTCCTCGGCAAGCCCGGGGCCGTCGCGCCGGCGGGCGCCGAGCAGCACACGATACTGGTCGCGCACGACCTGTCGCCGGCCGACGTGATCCAGTTCAAGCAGCACCGGTACGCGGCGTTCCTCACCGACGTCGGCGGCGCCACGTCGCACACGGCGATCGTCGCGCGGAGCCTCGCCGTGCCGGCGGTCGTCGCCACGCATAACGCGCGGCAGCTGATCCGGGAGAACGAGCTCCTCATCGTCGACGGCACGAACAACGTCGTCATCGTCAACCCGGACAAGTCGGTGTTGGCCGAATACCGGCTGAAGCAGGGGGAGCTCTCGCTCGAGCGCGCGCGGCTGCGAAGGCTCGTCACCAAGCCCGCGACGTCGATCGACGGCGTGGAGATCGACCTGCAGGCGAACATCGAGCTGCCGGGCGACCTTTTGCAGACGCTCGAGAACGGCGCCTCCGGCGTGGGGCTTTTCCGGTCGGAATTCCTGTTCCTCAACCGCGAGGGCCTGCCCTCGGAGGACGAGCAGTTCGAGGCGTTTCGCAGCGTTGCGGAAGGCATGAAGGGCAAGCCGGTGACGATCCGCACGTTCGACCTGGGCGCGGACAAGCAGGCGGCGGGACTCGAGGGCCTCGCGCGCACCGCACCCAATCCCGCGCTGGGCTTGCGCGCGGTGCGCTTCTGCCTCGCCGAGCCGCGGCTGTTCCTCACTCAGCTTCGGGCGATCCTGCGCGCGTCGCACTACGGCAAGGTCAAGATCCTTATTCCGATGCTGGTCTCGGTCAGCGAGATCGACCAGACGCTCGCAATGATCGCGCAGGCGAAGGAGACGTTGCGCGACCAGGGCGTCCCGTTCGATTCCGGCGTGCCGATCGGCGGCATGATCGAAATCCCCGCGGCGGTGCTCGCGATATCGGCGTTCCTGAAGCGCCTCGACTTCCTGTCGATCGGCACCAACGACCTGATCCAGTACACGCTCGCCGTCGACCGCGCGGACGACGCGGTGTCGCACCTCTACGATCCGCTGCATCCGGCGGTGCTGAAGCTGATCGCGATGGCGATTGCTGCCGCGAACAAGGCCAACGTGCCCATCGCCGTCTGCGGCGAGATGGCGGGCGAGACGCGCCTGACAAGGCTCCTCCTCGGCCTCGGCCTCACCAACCTGTCGATGCATCCGGCGCACCTGCTCTCGATCAAGCAGCGCGTGCTGACCACCGATGTCATGCAGTCACGGGCGTCCGTAGCGAGAATGCTGCGCTCGGACGACCCCGTCCGGCTGTCGAAGCTGCTCGACAAGCTGAACGGCTGAGCGGGCGACGACCCGTGCGCGCCCCCGACCATTCGGGCATAATGACAATGGCATAAACACCGGCGCGCCAGGCGCGAGGGAACGGAATTGCAGAGCGACGACACGATGACGAC
>JBDTLY010000212.1:0-6041 GCA_039934535.1 Casimicrobiaceae bacterium
GCTTGCCGGCCAGCCGCGCCTTCATCGACTTCACGAGCAACGACGCCTGCTGATGCGCGACCTGCGCCCGCGGTGGCAGGATCGCGCCTTCGCGGCCCGACTCCGGCCACGGGCACGCGGCGCAGTCGCCCAGCGCGAAAATGTCAGGATCGCGGGTCGTCTGCAGCGTCGTGCCGACGACAAGCTGATGCGCGCGATTGACCTCCAGGCCGTCGAGGTGCGCGAGCACATGCGGCGCCTGGATGCCGGCGGCCCAGACGACGAGGTCCGCGTGAAGCACCTCGCCCGTCGTCGTGCTGACGCCGTTCTCGTCGACCTCAGTGACGCGTTCGCCGGTGCGCACGGTCACCGACAGCGTGCCGAGGAGCGCCGTGGCCGCCTCCGCGATTTTCTCCGGCAAGGGCGGGAGGATCCGCGGCGCGGCCTCGAGGATCGTGAGCCGGATGTCGCGCTCGGGCTTGAGGTAATCGAGCCCGTAGCTCGCGAACGCGCGCGTGCAGTTGCGGATTTCGGCAGCGAGCTCCACGCCGGTCGCGCCCGCGCCGATGATCACGATGTCGACGGCCGCCGACTCGCCGCGCGAGGCGCGCCCCTCCGCACGCACGCACGCCGCCACCAGCCGCCGATGGAAGCGTTCGGCATCGAGCGCGGTGTCGAGCGAAATCGCGTGGTCCGCGACGCCGGCGATGCCGAAATCGTTGCCAATGCTGCCGATGCAGAAGATCAACGTGTCGTACGGGAGGGCGCCCGCCGGAAGCATTTCCTTGCCGTCGTCGTCGATGACCGCTGCGAGCTGCAGTTCGCGGCGCGCACGATCGAGCCCCGTGACCGCGCCGTAGCGGAACCGGAAGTGATGCCAGTATGCGATCAGGAAGTAATCGACGCTGTGCAGGTCGGCGTCCATGCGGCCGGCGGCGACTTCGTGCAGCAGCGGCTTCCACAGATGGGTCGCGAAGCGGTCCACGAGCGTGATGGTCGCGCGTCCGCGGCGGCCGAGCGCGTCGCCGAGTTTTGTGGCGAGCGGCAGTCCGGCGGCGCCGCCGCCGACGATGACGATGCGATGAGGCGCGGTGCTCGTCTTGTCCATGTCGATTTCCGGGAATGCCGCCCGTTTCAGTTGCCTGTATCAGTTGCCCGATTCAGTCGCCCATCGCGGTGCCTTCGCGGCGTGGGTCGGCGCCGCCGATCCAGCCGTCCTTCGTGCGGACGATCGCCTCCAGGCCGCTCGCGTGTCCGGTAACAATGGTCTCATGGCCGAGCGCGCGCAGGCGTGGCGCCAGCGCTTCGACCGGCTGGCCCGCTTCGAGCTCGGTCGGTCCGTTGCGGCTGCCGAAACCCGGCAGCGCGACCGCCGCCTGCGGATCGAGTCCCCAGTCGAGAACGCCGATGAGCGTCCTGGCGACATCGTTGATGATCGCGGGGCCGCCGGCCGAGCCCACGATCATCAAGACGCGACCGGCGCGGTCGTAGACGATCGTCGGCGCCATCGCCGAGCGCGGCCGCTTGCCGGGCTCAACGCGATTGGCGACCGGCGCACCGTTCTCGTCCGGCACGAAAGAAAAATCCGTCAGCTGGTTGTTGAGCAGGAAGCCGCCCGCCGTCATCAGGCGGCTGCCAAACGCATCCTCGATCGTCGTCGTCATCGCGACTGCGTTGCCCTCGGCATCGACAATCGAGATATGCGACGTCGAAGGCAATTCGAGCGCCGCATCCCTTCCCCGCGCCGCCTTTCGCGCCTGCGCCGGCATGGGCGGGTCGCCGGGCGGCGCGACACCGAGGCTGCGGTCGGTGCGGATTTGCCGCGAGCGCTCGCTCAGGTATTCCCGATCGAGCAGGCCCGAGGGCATGGCGAAGAAGTCCGGGTCCGCCATGAACACATTTCTGTCCGCGAACGCGAGGCGCCCCGCTTCGCTGAAGAAATGGACGCTCCAGAACGATGCCGGCCCCATCGATGCAAGGTCATACGGCTCCAGCATGCCGAGCATCTGCAACACCGTCGTGCCGCCGGAGGACGGCGGCGGCACGCCGCATACTTTGTACGCACGATAGGCGCCGCAAACGGGCATGCGAACCTTGACCCGATAATTCACAAGATCCGAGAGCGTGAGGTCGCCCGGATTCGGCGCGAACGAATCGGCGGTGTTGACGATGTCGCGCGCGATTTCGCCACGGTAGAAAACTGCCGCGCCCCCGGCGGCGATCGCGCGCAACGTTCGCGCGAAGGCGGGATTGCGCAGGATCGTGCCCGCCGCGCGCGGCCGTCCGTCCGCATCGAGAAAATACTCGCGGGACTGCGGCTGCACGAAGTGCCTCTCGGCGGCGAGCAGCGTCGCGAGCCGAGGGGAGATCGCGAACCCTTCCTCCGCCAGCTGGATCGCCGGCGCGCACAGCCTCGCCCAGGGCAATCGCCCGTGGCGGCGATGCGCTTCGCCCAGCAGCGCGACCACGCCCGGAACGCCGACCGAGCGGCCGCCGATGACCGCAGCGACGAATCCCATCGGTTTGCCGTCGGCGTCGAGAAAGCGATCGGGGCGCGCGGCGGCCGGCGCGGTTTCGCGGCCATCGTACGCGACGAGGCGGCCGCGCTTGCCGTCGTGGAACAGCATGAACGCGCCGCCGCCGATGCCGCTCGACTGCGGCTCGACGAGGTTCAGCACGAGTTGCACCGTGATCGCCGCGTCGACGGCGCTGCCTCCCTGCTTCAGGATCCGGTACCCGGCCTCCACGGCGAGCGGATTCGCGGCCGCGACCATGAACCGCCGGCTCGTGACGGGCGATTTGTCGGTCCAGCCTGAGGATCGTTCCGGCGGCGGGCGCTGCGCGTGGACGTGCGCGATCCCCGCCAGCAGCACCATCGCCAGCAGCATGCCCCGAAGATCGCGGCGCATCGCACTCTGCACGACGCTATTCTACGAAACAAAAGGCCGGCCTGTTGCGGCCGGCCTTTCGGATCGAGCAGGGCGCGCTCTACTTCTTCGGCGCGTCCTTGTCGGCACCCGGCGCGGGCGCAACCGCCGGCAACGTCGCGGGCGCCATGGGAGCGGGGGCTGCTGTCGGCGCCGCGGCGGGTGCGCTGATGACCGGCACGGGCGCCGCCACTGGCATCGCAGCCGGCTTGTTCAGCGTCCACGCGCCGATCAGCGGGACGATCATCAGCGCGACGATATTGATGATCTTGATCAGCGGATTCACCGCCGGGCCGGCGGTGTCCTTGTACGGGTCGCCGACGGTGTCGCCGGTCACTGCCGCCTTGTGCGCGTCGGAGCCCTTGCCGCCGTGGTGGCCGTCCTCGATGTACTTCTTCGCGTTGTCCCAGGCGCCGCCGCCGGTGGTCATCGAGATCGCGACGAACAGGCCCGTGATGATCGTGCCCATCAGCACGCCGCCCAGCGTCTGCGCGCCCGCCGCCGTGCCGAAGAAGTAGGCGAAGCCGACGCCGACGACGATCGGGATCAGCACCGGCAGGAGCGACGGCACGATCATTTCCTTGATCGCCGCCTTGGTCAGCATGTCGACGGCGACGCCGTACTCGGGCTTCGCCGTGCCTTCCATGATGCCCTTGATCTCCTTGAACTGCCGGCGCACCTCGACCACGACGGCGCCCGCGGCGCGGCCGACCGCTTCCATCGCCATCGCACCGAACAGGTAGGGAATGAGGCCGCCGATGAAGAGACCGACGATCACGTAGTGGTTGGACAGGTCGAACGTCACCGCCTTGCCCGCGGATTCGAGCGCATGCGTGTAGTCGGCGAACAGCACCAGCGCGGCGAGGCCCGCCGAGCCGATCGCGTAACCCTTGGTGACGGCCTTGGTCGTGTTGCCCACAGCGTCGAGCGGATCGGTGACTGCGCGCACGGAATCCGGCAGCTTCGCCATCTCGGCAATGCCACCTGCGTTGTCGGTGATGGGGCCATAGGCGTCGAGCGCGACGATGATGCCCGCCATTGACAGCATGGCGGTGGCCGCGATGGCGATACCGTAAAGACCCGCGAGCGCGTAGGAGACCATGATCGCGATGCACACCGACAGCACCGGCAGCGCCGTCGATTTCATCGAAACGCCGATGCCGGCGATGATGTTGGTCGCGTGGCCCGTCGTCGACGCCTGCGCCACGTGACGCACCGGCGCGTACTCGGTGGCCGTGTAGTACTCGGTGATCACGACCATCGCCGCCGTAAGCGCGAGGCCCACCAGGCCGGCGCCCCACAGCCGCATCGTCGTCAGGCTCGGATCGATGGCCGACATGGCGCCCATCATCAGGTAGGTGATGCCCAGGAATCCGATCGCGGACAGCACGCCTGCGACGATAAGGCCGCGATAGAGCGCGTTCATGATCTTGCCGCCTTCGCGCGCCTTGACGAAATAGCAGCCGGCGATCGACGCGAGGATGGAGAAGCCGCCCAGCACCAGCGGATACGTGACGGCGGTCTGCGCCTGCGAAGGGAACAGCAGCGCGCCCAGCAGCATCGTCGCGACGATCGTCACCGCGTAGGTTTCGAAGAGGTCGGCGGCCATGCCGGCGCAGTCGCCGACGTTGTCGCCCACGTTGTCGGCGATCACCGCGGGATTGCGCGGGTCGTCTTCCGGAATGCCGGCTTCGACTTTGCCGACGAGGTCGGCGCCGACGTCCGCGCCCTTGGTGAAGATGCCGCCGCCAAGGCGCGCGAAGATCGAGATCAGCGAGCCGCCGAACGCGAGCCCGACGAGCGGTTCGATCGTGTGATGCATGCCGGTGCCCATGACGTCGGGGGCCCAGGTCGCCGATTGCGTCAGGAACCAGTAGAAGCCCGCGACCCCCAGCAGGCCCAGGCCCACGACGAGCATCCCGGTGATCGCGCCACCGCGGAAAGCCACGGCCAGTGCCTCGCTCAAGCCGCTGCGCGCCGCTTCCGCGGTGCGCACGTTCGAGCGCACCGACACGTTCATGCCGATGTATCCCGTGAGGCCGGAAAGCACGGCGCCGACGAGGAAGCCGCCGGCGGTCTTGCCGCCCAGCGCCCACCAGATCAGCACGAACAGGATCAAGCCGACGATCCCGATCGTCATGTACTGGCGGTTGAGGTAGGCCTGGGCGCCGGCCTGGATCGCGGCGGCAATTTCGCGCATCCGGTCGTTGCCGGAAGGCTTCTTCAGGACCCAGCCGATCGATACGAAACCGTACACGATCGCAGCCACCGCGCAGACGAGCGCGAAGATCAGGCCGTAGGCATTGGACATGGTGGAGTTCTCCCGTTACGTGGCAAGAAATCGCAGGAGCGCATCGGCACCGGCCTGTCGTCGGCCCGGTTGCCGGGATGCGTTCGGGATCGACCCCGCGCACCCGCGCCCTCCTGCGGCGATTCGGCGCCCGGGACCCCCCGGGACGTCGACGCAAAGCACGCTATTGTGCCAGTTTGCGGGGCAAAAAGTCGAGCCGGTCGCCGATCAGACCGTGAACGCCGCCGCGAGCTTTTTCGGCACGGCGACGTTCTTGAGGCGCACGTAGTGCGGCAGGCCGTCCTTGTAGGGCGGCGGCACCTCGCCGCGAATGAGCGGCGCGAGGTACCGGCGGGCCTTGTCGGTGATGCCGAAACCATCCTTGGCGATAAAGTCCGGCGGCAGCATTTTCTCGACGTTGGCCACGCTTTCGAGCGACGCCTCGGTGATTTTCCACCGGTACGGCTTGTCGGACAGGCGCGTGATCGCCGGCATCACCGAATTCTTCCCAGCGAGCGCCATCAGCACCGCCGCCTTGCCCACCGCATAGCTGTGGTCGAGATCGGTTTTCGACGCCAGATGGCGCGCGGAGCGCTGCAGGTAGTCGGCGACCGCCCAATGGTATTTATAGTTGAGCTTGTCCTTGACGATCGACGCGATCAGCGGGCCGACCCCGCCCAACTGCGCGTGGCCGAACGCGTCCTTCGAACCTGCTTCCGCCATCAAGTTGCCGGAGGCGTCCTGCAGCCCTTCGGAGACGCCGACGCAGCAGTACCCGAATTGCTTCACCTTCGCGTCGACCACGGCCAGGAATTTCGGCTCGTCGAACGCGATCTCCGGAAACA
>JBDTLY010000213.1:0-6022 GCA_039934535.1 Casimicrobiaceae bacterium
GTTGCGCTGATACTGTTTTTCCTCGCGCTGCCGGTGTTCACGTTCATGCTCGAGCCGCTGTCGGCGCTCTATTCGCGCCGCCATGAATTCGAGGCGGACGCGTTCGCCGCGCAGAACGCTTCGGCCCGCTCGCTCGCGCAGGCGCTCGTCAAACTGTACGAGGACAATGCGTCGACGCTGACGCCGGATCCCATTTATTCGGCGGTCTACGATTCGCATCCGCCCGCGGCATTGCGCATTGCGCGGCTCTCGACACCCTGACGTCCCATTTCGGGAAGGAGGCTCGCCATGACACGAATTGGAATTTCCGTCGCACTGCTCGCGCTCGTTGCCGCGACGACGACGGCGCTCGCGCAAACGCAACCCGCGCCTTTCGCCAAGGGCGACGCCAAGGTCGGCAAGACGCTGGTCGACCGCGACTGCGTCAGCTGCCACGCCGCCAAATTCGCGAACGATCCCGACCGGATGTACACGCGCGCCGACCACCGCGTGAAGACACCGGGCAAGCTCCTCGCGCAGGTGCAGGCGTGCAACACGAACCTCGGCAAGGGCTACTTTCCCGAGGAAGAGGAGCACATCGCGGCCTACCTCAATCTGCAGTTCTACAAGTTCGCGCCGTGACCAACAAGGCGGGGCGCGCGCTTGCCGCCCGACATTGTCAGCCGGACGCCGCTCGCTTGTCGCCGGCCGAACGGAAAACGCACCTCGTCGCGCTGCCCGGATGGACGTTCAGCCGCGGCGCAATCGCGAAGACGTTTCGCTTTCCCGGCTATCCGGAGACGATTGCCTTCGTGAATGCCGTAGCCGCGATCGCGCAGCGCGAGGACCATCATCCTGACCTTTCGGTGCATTACGACCATTGCGACGTCGTTTGGTCGACGCACAGCGCGGGCGGGGTCACGCTGAACGACATGATCTGCGCGGCGCAAGTCGACGGACTGTGACGGCGGCGCCATCCGCGCACGACGCCTTGCGCGACGGGCTGGTCGCCGCGTGCCGGCGGCGGAACTTCACGGTCGCGCTCGACGACGGCGAGATCGTCGATTGCGTGATGAAGGGCCGCGGAATGACGCTCGCGTGCGGCGATCGCGTGCAGGTCGCCCGGGCCGCGGGGGGCGGCGTGATCGAGACGGTCGCGCCGCGCACGTCGCTCCTCTACCGCTCCGACGCGTTCCGCGAAAAGCTGATTGCGGCCAACGTCACGCAGGTCTGCGGCGTCGCCGCGCCGGGACTGTCGCTGGACGAGGAGCTCATCCACCGCTGGACGATCGCGGCCGAGGCGCAGGCGTGCCGCTTCGTGCTGGTCGCGAACAAGTCTGACCTCCCGGGATTCGACGACTTGATGACGCGACTCGAGCCCTTTGCCAAGCTGGGTTACCCGATCGTCGCAATGTCCGCCACGATCGACGCGACGCCGCTCTTGCCGTGGCTCGTCGGCCAGCACACCGCGCTGATCGGCCAATCGGGCATGGGGAAGTCGACCATCCTCAACGCCGTCGCGCCCGACGCCGGCGCAAAGACGGCGGAAATCTCGGAGGCGCTCGCCACGGGGCGACACACGACGTCCAACTCGACGCTGCACCTGCTGCCGGCAGCATCCGGCGACGGCTGGATCGTCGACACGCCGGGGCTGAAGGCGTTCGGACTCGCGCACATCGCGCCGGAGGACGTCGCGCAGGCCTTCGTCGAGTTGCGGCCGTTTCTCGGGCAGTGCCGGTTTCGCGATTGCCGGCATTTGAACGAGCCCGGATGCGCCGTGCAGGCAGCGGTCGAGCAGGGCCACATGGCGCCGCATCGCCTCGCGTTGCTGCACGAGCTGTCCGCGGTCAGCACAGCGGCGCGCGCTCCGGGGCGCTAACTCCAACGACGGCGCCGGGCGCAGCGGTCGGCCCATCGGCGTCCTGCGTCACCAATCGCCATTGCGGGACAGGCAGCCCCCTCTCTTTGCCCAGCGGGGATTCCCGCCGCCGCTGTGCGATACCGTACAGACCGGTCCCCGGCGCTGCGGGCAAGCTCCCAACCACGAGCACGCACTGCAGCCACGCATAGTCGGGACGCGTGTATTCGTGCCATGAACGAGGAGGCACCAGCAATGAAGCGCTTTTTTCCACACTTCGTACTCGGCATCACGGTTTTCGCCGCGGGTAGTGCGATGGCCGATGTGACGTTCTACGAGTCCGAAAATTTCGTTGGACGCCAGATCTCGGGGCATCAGTCGATGGCAAATTTCCGCGCTCTGGACTTCAATGATCGTGCGCGGTCGGCGATCATCGAGGGCGGCCCGTGGGAGGTCTGCATCGGCACCAATTTCGGCGATACCTGCAAAATTCTCCCCGCCGGCCGCTATCCGACCCTTGGCGATTGGTCGAAAAAGATCAGTTCCGCACGGCCGGCAGGTGCGAGCCCGGTAGCCGGGATACCGGCAGGGGGAGGCACATTTTATGAGAGCGAAAACTTCGGCGGGCGCCAGATTTCGGGGAGTCAGTCGATGCCAAATTTCCGCGCTCTGGACTTCAACGATCGTGCGCGGTCGGCGATCATCGAGGGAGGCCCCTGGCAGATCTGCATCGGCACCAATTTCGGCGGCGATTGCACGGTCTTCCCCGCTGGCCGCTACCCGTCCCTTGGCGAGTGGTCGCAAAAAATCAGTTCCGCACGGCCTACTTCGATGCCGATGGGCGAATTGCAGCCACCGGCTGTCGCACTGCGACCTGCAGAAGGCATCATATTCTTCGAGTCCGAGAATTTTGGCGGACGCCAATTCGTGATCGACCAACCCGACCCCAATTTTGCACGATCGCACGCCCGTGAGCGGGCGCAGTCGGTGGTCGTGGAAGGCGGGGCATGGGAGATTTGCGTTGATGCCGATTTCCGCGGCGATTGTCAAATTCTCCAGCCGGGTCGCTACCCGGCACTCGGCGCCCTCACCGGTCGCATCAGTTCCGTTCGACCGTACTACGATCAGCGCGGCGAAATGCCGCGCGACGGAATGCGTGGCTGGGCCAGCGCGACACTGTTTTCGGGACCCAATCTGACCGGACGCGCTTTACCGCTCGGTGGAGAGGGAGCCGGCAACCTGGCTGGCCTGTTCAACGACAGAACTTCATCGCTGCGGATCGACCGCGGGTACTGGATTTTCTGCAGTGATGCCAACTTCGGCGGCGAATGCCGGACGTTCGGCCCCGGCGAATATCCGGGGCTCCCGCGAGAACTCGATAATCGCATCTCGTCGGGCCGCAGGATCTCGAACGACTATCCGTATACGCAGAATCCAAATTGGCGGTAGGTTTCTCGCGCGAGACATTATGCTGAAACCGTTTTCGCATTTCGCAGTTGCGATTACGTTCATTGTGTCGCCGGTGTTTGCCAGCGCGGCGCCTCCCGCCGGCAGAGACATTACCGTGCATGTCGAAAAGGACGGCAATGCGTAAGCGGTCGCCGCGCAGTTTACCGTCGCGGCGAGCGCCGACCTGAACGACGGGTCCCTTGCATACCGCAGGGCGGGTTTAGGTCGAAACTCGCCGACCGCCGGAGTCGCCAGCGGACCCGTGCTGCGACTTCTATCCGCCTCCCGGCGCCCAGTACGCCAGCGTCAGCAGCAGCAGCAGCAGCAGCCACAGGACAAGCGCGCGCCAGACGAGACCGACGCCGCTCGGGAGCAGCTCCGCATCGGCGGCTTCGCCCGTGCCCATCTCCGGCCGGAATTCGGGCTCGCCGCCGGGCACCGGAAGCGCGCCGCCCAGAACGACGCCAAGGGCGCCGCCGCCGCACGCAAGCACGATGCCCGCATGCTCGCCCCCGTCCTGCTTTGCCCAGCTCGCGGCCTGCGTGCGCCAGCAATGAATGGCATCCTCGAAATCCCCGACGATGGCAAACGACAACGCGGTGAGGCGCACCGGCACCCAATCAAGGAGCCAGAGCAGGCGTCGTGCCGGCGCGCCGAACGCTACGCGCGCCCGGGCGATCGGCGTGACGTCCGCGCCCGCATGCGCATCGCCCTTCCATTCCTCCGCCAGCAATGCGACGGCGCGGTACAGGACGGCGCCCGCGGGTCCGGGCAGCACGGTGAACCAGAACAGCGCGGCGAAGACCTGCCGGTAGGAATCCATGAGGCCCTGCTCGATCGCGAGCTTCGCGATGTCCGTGGCGGAAAGGTCCGCGGCAACACTCCCTCGCCACGACGCGAGCGCGCGTCGCGCGGCCGGAATGTCGCCGGCCTTGAGCGTGGTGACCACATCGGTGTACGCATGGCTGAAGCGCCGAAAGCCCATGAGCAGATACAGGACCACGATGTCCCACGCGAGCCCGAGCAGCGGATGCATCGCCGCAAGGGCGGCGTGAACGACCGCGGCGATCACCACCGGCGGGATGAGCGCGGCTATGGTGGCGAACACGCCCTGCTGCGCGGTCCCGGCATTCAGCTTTTCCTCGAGCCATCGCGCATAGGCGATGAACGCGCGCTCGAGTGCCGCGCGCCAGCGGAAGGCGCGCCACTGCTCGAGACCCAGCGCGGCGAGGACGGCGATGAAGTTCATGATCGGAAGAATTCCTTGCTCACCGCCCGGAAGATCGGCGTGTCCGCCTCGCCCAGCCATTCGAAGACGACCATCTCGCGCGTGACGATGCGCACGCCCTCCTTCCGCATCCGCTCGAGCGCCATGTCGCGATCGAATTCTCGGCGCGACCCCACGGCGTCCGCCACGACGTAGACCTCCTTGCCTTCTTCGAGCAGCTCGAGCGCCGTCTGCAGCAGGCAGACATGCGTCTCGACGCCGACCAGGATCACTTGCGCCCGGTCGGCGCCCGGCAGCCCCACGAGGCATTCGGCCGCCACGCATGAGAATTTCGTCTTCGCGCCGATGGCGCCGTCGGGCAGCAGCGCGCGCACCTCCGGAATCGTCGGGCCGAGACCTTTGGCGTACTGCTCCGTGGCGGCAACCGGCACGCCCAGCTTCTGCGCGGCGCGAACGAGCCACACGATGTTGGCGACGACCTGCTCGTGCGCGTGGATCGCCGGCACCATCTTCTTTTGCAGGTCGAGGACGAGCAGCAGCGAGCGGTCGCGGTCGATGATCATGGCGGCAGCTTCTACCGGTCAGGCCAGGAGTTCCGGCCGGTCGCGGTACTGCTCGAGCGCGTCGGGGTTGGCGAGCGCCTCGATGTTTTTCACCGGCAGCCCGTGCACGACGTTGCGCACCGCGAGCTCGACGATCTTGTTGCTCTTGGTCCGTGGAATGTCGGTCACCTGCACCACGCGCGCGGGCACGTGGCGGGGCGTCGTGTTGGCGCGGATATGGTCGCGAATTCGTTCGACGAGGGCGTTGTCCAGCGTAAGGCGGTCCTGGAGCTTCACGAACAGCACCACGCGCACGTCGCCGACTTCGCCCGGCGGCCAGTCCTGGCCGATAACGAGGCTCTCGACGACTTCGGGAAGCTGCTCGACCTGGCGATAGATCTCCGCGGTGCCGATGCGCACGCCGCCCGGATTCAACGTCGCGTCGGAGCGGCCGTGGATGACGAGGCCATCGTGCTCGGTGAGCTCGACATAGTCGCCATGACACCACACGTTCGGAAAGCGCTCGAAGTAGGCGGCGCGATAACGCTCATCGCCGGGATCGTTCCAGAACCCCACCGGCATGCAGGGAAACGGCGCCGTGCAGACGAGCTCTCCGCGAACGCCCGTCCCCGGCGGGATCGGCTTGCCGTCGTCATCGAACACGTCGACCGCGAGCCCCAGTCCGCGGCATTGCAGCTCGCCGCGCCAGACGGGCAGCGTCGGGTTGCCGAGCGCGAAGCAGGACACGATGTCCGTGCCGCCTGAGATTGTAAATCGGCGCGAGTGCGTCAAAGATTTTTTCGGCTAAATCCGCCACCTGTAAGGCGTGGGATTCTTCGTAACCGTAGCGTCTGCCGATGGCAAACACATCTTTCAGTCGGTAATTATCAACGTCCGGCACCGGCGGAAGTTCTTCGGTTTCAATTTCGCGCAAATAATCAATTATCACGCCTTCGCGCAACGCAT
>JBDTLY010000214.1:0-6009 GCA_039934535.1 Casimicrobiaceae bacterium
CCTCACGGCTCGGCGGCATCAACCAGAACATGGTCGTGTCGTGGCCGGCGCGCATTAAGGACAAGGGTGGCCTGCGCGAACAGTTCATGCACGTCATCGACGTTGTGCCGACCATCCTGGAGGCTGCCGGAATCAAGGCGCCCGAGATGGTGGATGGCATCAAGCAGGCGCCAATCGAAGGCACGAGCTTCGTCTATACCTTCGATGCCGCCAGCGCCAAGACGCCGACCCGGCACAAGACCCAGTACTTCGAGATGATGGGCCAGTGGGCGCTGCATCAGGACGGCTGGTTCCTCAGCACCAAGGTGAACCGCGCGCCATGGGAGGCCTTCGGCCCAGCCAATCCGGACCCGCTGAATAATCAGGTGCTCGAACTCTACAACTTGAACACCGACTTCAGCCAGTCCACCGACCTGGCGGCGAAGAACCCGCAGAAGGTCAAGCAGATGAAGGCCGCGTTCATCGCCGAGGCGAAGAAGCATCAGGTCTTCCCGCTCGACGCCTCGGTGGCGGCGCGCATCGTGGCGCCGCGGCCGAACATCACCGCAGGGCGCAGTGAGTTCGTCTACACGAGTCCGATGGTCGGCCTGCCGCAGGGTGACTCGCCGCTGCTGCTCAACACGTCGTACACCGTCAGCGCCGACATCGAGGTTCCGGCCGGCGGCGCCGAGGGCATGATGTTGACCTCGGGCGGCCGCTTTGCGGGTTATGGTTTTTACCTGCTCAAAGGCAAACCGGTGTGGCTGTGGAATCTGGTCGACCTCGAGCGCCTCAAATGGGAAGGCGCGGAGGCGCTCGCCCCCGGCAGGCACACCGTCGAGTTCGAGTTCAAGTACGACGGCCTGGGTGCGGGCACGCTGGCCTTCAACAGCTTCAGCGGCGTGGGCCGCCCCGGTGTGGGCACGCTCAAGGTTGACGGCAGGATTGTCGACACCAAGTCGATGCCCAAGACACTGCCGATGATCCTGCAGTGGGACGAAAGCTTCGACGTCGGTTCCGACACGTTGACCGGCGTGAACGACGCCGATTACAAGCCGCCGTTCAAATTCACTGGCAAGCTCAACAAGCTGACGGTCAAGCTCGACCGGCCGCAGTTGTCGCCTGCTGATATCCAGAAGCTCGACGCGGCGATGCGGGCCGTAAAGGACTGAGAGTTCGCGTCGCACGCCGCAACGCTGAACCTTCACAACGGAGAATATCGTGACGAACCGACGCACTTTTATTGCCGCTGCGGCGCTGGTGGCCTCGGCCGCCCCGCTCAGGTCCGCGCTTGCCCAGGCCAAGGAGGGTGACTTCCTGTTCGTGCAGAACGCGCAATCGATGACCTACGACAAGGGGAAGCTGACGCTGAAGCGCGTGAGTCCGGTCACGATCTTCTTCACTGACCGTCCCGAGCGCATCGCCGGCAACATGCTGACGACCATGTTCGTCCCGTTCTGGAGCGAGGGCAAGGACAGCTTCTCGAAGGACGCGCCCAACGCGAACCTGTCGATCCTGGAGCAGGACCGGGTGGTTGCCGACGTCGTCCTGACCTTGATGAGTCCGGTCCTGAAAGGCGACGAGCTTTCCTATGGCGTTAAGGTTCTGGAAGGAAGCATGCCTGCAAAGGGGGGCCCGGTGTCGCTTTTCATCGACGTCATTGGCATGCCGCTGACGCCGATCTCGTACGCTGGGGTGGCGCGCCGCACGGCCTACCGGCGCGCCGTCTACTGGCGGCGCTAGGTGCGACAGTGATCGACGCTGAGCGGCAGGAGGCCCGGCAAAACAACAGGTCCAGCGAATTGCGATACCGCATACAGAACTCAAGGAGATCCTTATGATCGAAACTGCAATTCGTGGAACGAGGCTGCTTGCGGCCATGCTCGCCTTGTTTGTCGCGGTACCGCCGGTCGCGCTGGCCCAGACCCCAGCCAAGCCTGCCGCGCCGGACACCTCGCCGCAAAAGGTGCAGTTGCTATTCGTTCAGAACGGAACCGGCATGGCCTACGACAAGGCCAAGGGCACGCTCACACTGAAGAACATTGCTCGTTCGACGCTGTTTTTCACTGACCGTCCGGTGCGCATGGCCGGGCACTATCACACGCGCGACGAATTCCTCAAGATGTGGAGCGAGGGCCCGGACAGCTTTGCCAAGAATCCGCCAAATGCGACGCTGTCAATGCTGGAGGTCGGGCAGGCGGAACTTCAAAACGCTGTCATCACCCTGCGCAATCCGCGCATGCAAGGCAAGGATCTGCTCTACGACATCAAGCTGGTCGAAGGCACGCTGCCGCAGGCGTCGGGCGACGCGGTACTGTTCATCGACATTCTGGGCTTCTGGCGGCGGAACATTGCGCGGGTCGCGGTCATCGGGACGGCTGCGGCCGTAACGACTGCGGCGGTGGTTTCTTCCAACGCGGCCCACGCGAATGCAGCGCAGGCGAGCGCGGCGCAGGCGAGTGCAGCCGAGGCCAGCGCGGCGGCGGCCAGCGCGGCCGCCAGCGCGGCAGCTGCGAAGGCGCCGCAGTCAGCGTCTACGAAGAAGCTCGAGCAACTAAAGGCGTTACAGAGCGAAGGACTGATCACGGCGGCGCAGTACCAGAAGGCATCGCAGCAGGTCTTGAACGAGCTCGTTCAGTAGAAACTCTTCCGATGTACGGGGCTGGGGCAAACGCGCAGGGTGCGCCGGCCTAATCCATGAAACAGCCAGCGAACCGTTGACAGGAACCAACACGATGAAACAAGCACTGCTCACCGCGATGTTCCGCCTTGCAATCGCCGCCCTTCACGCCACGCAGCGGTCAGTCAAGATTGTGGTTCGATCTCACCGGGTCGCCAGGTCTTGTTGAACCACGGCTCCAACGGCCCGTAGAGGCGCAGGATCACGAGGCATCCTCGCTGGGTGGAAAGGGACAGCAGGCGGTTAGCAGCGGCCGAGTGCCGGTCAGTCATCCTAGCGCAGGTGTCGGCCGCCGGGTACTTGCACTCGTCGCTTCTAGCCGCAAGGAGCGGACCACGAGGGCATTCGCGATGTCCGCTCCCGGGCAAAGCGGAGGACCGCTTCGGGTCGCAAGCAGACTATGGATGGCGCGCGGCGCGAAGGAACCGCGCAATGTCCATCAGAAGATGATCTAGGCAGGAGCCCTTGATCGGCCCGTCGCGCGCATCAAGGCGCGGTCTGCGCCAGCTTCGTCGTGTCCCACCCGCCGCCCAGCGCCTTGATGAGTCCGACGCTGGCGGTGAGCCGGCGTCCGAGGATCGCGAGCGCTGTCCGCTCGCTGTTGAGCGCCGCGGCCTGCAGCACGACAACCGCGATGTAGTTCGCGGTGCCCGCCTTGTACTGGTTAAGCGCAATCGCCGCCGATTCGCGCGCGGCCTTGACGGCGTCCGCCTGCACTGCCGCTTCCTGCTCGAGGATGCGCAGCGCCGCGAGGTTGTCCTCGACCTCCTGGAAGCCGGTGAGCACCGTGGCACGGTACGTCGCGACGGTCTCGTCCCACACGGCAATCGCCTGCGTTTTCTGCGCCTGACGCAATCCCGCGTCGAAAATCGTTTGCGCAATTGCGGGCCCGATCGACCAGTAGCGCGCGGGCAGCGACAGCAGGTCGCCGAGGACGGAGCTTTGGACGCCACCGGTCGCACCTAGCGACAGCGACGGATAGAACGCGGCCTGCGCGACGCCGATCTGCGCGTTGGCGGCGGCGGCGCTGCGCTCGGCCGCCGCGATGTCCGGACGCCGCTCGAGGAGCTCCGACGGCATCGACACCGGAATCTGCGGGAACACGGTGGTCATCGCACGCGGTGCAATCGAGAGCGCGGAAGGCGGTTTGCCGACGAGCACGGCGATGGCATGCTCGAATTGCGCCCGTTGGACGGTCGCGTCCAGCACCTGCGCTTTGGTCGATGCCAGTTGCGCCTCGGCCTGAGTGACGTCGCCGCGCGCGACGATGCCGGCCTTGTACTGGTTCTGGGTGAGCAGCAGCGAACGCTCGTACCCTGTAACCGTATCGCGCAGCAACTGGATTTCGGCGTCTTGCACGCGCAGCAGCAGGTAATCCTGCGCGAGCAGTGCCTGCAGCGACAGCGTCGCGGCGGCGAGATCGCCCGCGCTTGCCTGCGCGGAGGCGTCGTTCGCCTCGATGCCGCGGCGGATCTTGCCCCACAGATCGAGCTCCCAGCCGAGGTCCAGCGCCGCGTTGTAGTTGTTGGTGACGCCCTGGCCACCGCCCGACGCGCCCCCCGACCTGCGCAAAGTCGCGGCATTGCCCGTGACGACCGGGAACAACTGCGCGCGCGTCGCTTGTGTTGCGGCCTGCGCCTCGCGCACGCGCGCGGCGGCGGCGGCGACGGTCTGGTTGCCGACCTCCACCTGGCGCGCGAGGCCGTTGAGATCCGGATCGTCGAACGCTTCCCACCACGGACCGCGCGGTGCATCGTCGCGCGGCTGCGCGACCTTCCACCCCTCCGCTTCCTTGAACGTCATTGACTCCGGCGCCGCCGGACGCACGTAGTCCGGACCGACCATGCAGCCGGCAAGGGTCGCTGCGAAAAGGGCGGCAATCGCCGTCTGAACGTTCATGTGCGCGCCAGCTCCTTGATCGGCGTCGCCGCCGGCGCGCCCGTGCCACCGCGCCGCGCGTACCGCCGGGCAGCCCACAGGCGGAACCGGTCGAGGTAAAGATAGACGACGGGTGTGGTGTAGAGCGTGAGCACCTGGCTCACGATGAGGCCGCCGACGATCGCGATCCCGAGCGGGCGGCGCATCTCCGCGCCGTCCCCGGCGCCGAGCGCCAGGGGAATCGCACCCAGCAGCGCCGCCATCGTTGTCATCATGATGGGGCGGAAGCGCAACGAGCAGGCCTCGAAGATCGCGTCGCGCGTGGACAAGCCGCGAGTGCGCTCGGCGTCGAGGGCGACGTCGATCATCATGATCGCGTTCTTCTTGACGATGCCGATCAGCAGGATCACCGCGATGAACGCGATGATCGTGAAGTCGGTCTGGAAAAGCTTCAGCGCGAGCAGGGCACCCACCCCCGCCGAAGGCAGCGTCGACAGGATCGTGAGCGGATGCACGTAGCTTTCGTAGAGGACGCCCAGCACGATGTAGACCGCGATCAGCGCCGCGAGGATGAGCCACGGCTGGCTCGCGAGCGATGCCTGGAACGCGCGGGCGCTGCCCTGGAAGTTGCCGCGCACGGTGTCCGGCACGCCGATGCGCAGCATCGCGTTCTCCACCGCGCGCGTGGCCTGCGACAGCGAAATGTCCGGCGTCAGGTTGAACGAGATCGTCGACGCGACGAACTGCCCCTGGTGGTTGACGCCGAGCGGCGTGCTGGTCGGGCCGAAGCTCGCGAACGTCGACAGCGGCACTTGCGTTCCGTTCGCGGTGCTGACGTAGATGGACCTGAGCGCTTCGGGCGATTGCCAATATTGCGGCGCGGCTTCCATCACGACGTGGTACTGGTTCAATTGCGCGTAAATCGTCGACACCTGCCGCTGGCCGAACGCGTCGTTCAACGTCGTGTCGATGAGACCCGGCGACACGCCGAGGCGCGACGCGGCGTCGCGATCGATCACGAGCGAGGTCTGCAGGCCCTTGTCCTGGGTATCGGTGTTGACGTCGGCGAGTTCCGGCAGCGCGGAAAGCGCCTGGCGGATCTTCGGCTCCCAGGCGCGCAGCTCGGCCAGGTCGTCGGCCTGCAGCGTGAACTGGTACTGCGCGTTCGCCTGCCGCCCGCCGATCCGGATGTCCTGCACCGGCTGCAGGAAGAGGCTCGCGCCGGGCACGTGCGCCAGCTTGCCGCGCAGCCGCGCGATCACCTGGTCGGCCGTCTCCTTCCTCTGCGCCAGCGGCTTCAGCGCGACGAACATGAACCCGGAATTGCGCTGGGAGCCACCGGTGAAGCCGACGACGTTCTCGACCGCCGGGTCGGCGCCGACGATGCCCATGAACTCGGTCAGCTTGCCTCGCATCGCCTGGAACGAGATGCTCTGGTCCGCCTGGATGCCGCCGGTGAGCCGGCCGGTGTC
>JBDTLY010000215.1:0-6007 GCA_039934535.1 Casimicrobiaceae bacterium
CACCGGCCGCGCGGTCAGCACCACCGCCATGCGGTCCTCGGGTGCAAGCAGCGGAACGACGCCCGCGAGCGACGCGCCAACCGCGAACACCATGGCGCCCGCGAGCGCCGTCGCAACCGACCATCTTGGCAGACCGCCGAAGCGAATGGGTCCGCGGTGCCGGTGGCGAAGGAGGGCGAAAACCGGAAATGCGAGCGCGAGCGCGCCGCCGCCAATCGCCGCAACGGAACTCGCGACCTGGACCACCGCCAGCGCGCCGTGGGGAAACGCACCGAACGCGGCGCCTTGGCGCAGCGCCTGCGCGAGAGGCGGCCCGATCTGGACGATGAGCGCAACCTGCAGCGCGACAAGCGTGATCTGGTAGAGGCGGCGGATCATGATGGAGCTCCACGACGAAATTTACCGGACTATTCGGAGCCGGCAGCCGCAACACGCCGTTTCCGTCCCTGTCGACACTCTAGGAAAGAACGCGCGCGCGCGCCATCGTCCGGACGGATGAGGCCGCGCTAGAATGCAGCCGCAAAATGGAGGAGACGATGGACACCTATCGGATCGCGGTCATCCCGGGCGACGGCATCGGCAAGGAAACGGTGCCGGAAGGCCTGCGCGCGCTCGAGGCCGTCGGGCGCCGTTTCGACATTGCTTTCCAGTGGCAGCACTTCCAGTGGGATTGCGACCACTACGTGAAGCATGGCCGGATGATGCCGGAGGACTGGTACGACCTGCTCCTTCCGCACGACGCGATTTTCTACGGCGCGGTCGGCTGGCCCGCGACGGTGCCGGACCACGTTTCGCTGTGGGGCTCGCTGATCCAGTTTCGCCGCCGCTTCGACCAGTACGTGAACCTGCGTCCGTGCCGCCTCATGCCGGGCATCCCGACGCCCCTCGCCGGGCGCAAGCCGGGCGACATCGACTTCGTCGTCGTGCGCGAGAACACCGAAGGCGAATACTCGTCGGTCGGCGGCCGCATGTACGAAGGCACGGAGCGCGAGATTGTGTTCCAGGAGTCGATTTTCTCGCGCAAGGGCGTGGACCGGATACAGAAGTTCGCGTTCGAGCTCGCGGGCAAGCGCGCGGCAAAGCATGTGACGTCGGCGACGAAGTCGAACGGAATTTCGATCACGATGCCGTACTGGGACGAGCGGTTCAAGGCGATGTCGGCAAACTATCCCGGCATTCGCACCGATCAGTTTCACATCGACATCCTCAGCGCGCACTTTGTACGGTTTCCCGATCGCTTCGACGTGGTCGTCGCCTCGAACCTGTTCGGCGACATTCTCTCCGACCTGGGCCCGGCGGTCTGCGGGACCATTGGCATCGCGCCGTCGGCCAACATCAACCCCGAGCGCGACTACCCGTCGCTGTTCGAGCCGGTGCACGGCTCAGCGCCCGACATCGCGGGGAAGGGAATCGCCAATCCGATCGGGCAGATCTGGTCGGGGGCGCTGATGCTCGACCATCTCGGCCACGCCGACGCGTCGGCGGCGATCGTGCGCGCGATCGAAGGCGTGCTCGCGGACCCGCACGCGCCGCGCACCCCCGACATGGGCGGCAAGGCGACGACATCGGATCTCGGGCGGGCGATCGCTGCTTCGATCTAGCCGACCGGCGCGCCGTAGCGGAAATGCAACAGTGCCGCGCGCAGCGAATCGATCTGCTCGAGCGTCTCGAGTCGCGTCTGCATTCCGCCGGCAACGGGCGGGGCGAGAGGATCGAGTCCGGCCTGCGCGACAAACCGCGCGGCATACCGGCTCCACGCCGCGTTGTAGCGGCCGGTCGAGCGGTGGAGCAGCAAGAGGTCGAGCGCCACCGCAAGCCGGGCGCCCGCCCCGCTTGCACGCCAGGTGAAGTCGAGATCGTAGAGGTGGAAGCCGTCATAGCGATCGGCGTCGAAGCGATGCGTTTCCCAGACGTGACGCTGGACGGCGATGAAGACGCCGTCGAGCCCCTGAATGCCTTCGCACACCGGATGCTGGAAGCCGGACGCCATGAGCAACGCGCCCGCGCGATTGGGCGGCGGAACGTGCAGGATGTGACCGTGGATGCAGCGCTGGCCCGCATGGCCCCATCGCGGTCCCGTGATGCGTGACGCGCCGGCGACGCCGACCCCATCGTGGCGCTCCAGGTGCGCGACGAGGCGTGCCGCGAAGTCCGTCGTGACGAGCTCGATGTCGTCGTGCGAGAACACGAGGAGATCACCGGTCGCCTTCGCCGCCGCCCGGTTGTAGCCTTCCGCCAGCGACCTCGCATCGTGCACGCCGATGATCTCCAGCGAATGGCCGGCGAAGCGCTGGCGATAGCTCGCGGTCACGGCGGCGAATTTCCTGGGATCGATGGAGCAGATCACCACCGAGATTCGCGGTGTTCGCCTGGAAACGTCGGGGGGCGGGAACATCTGGCGGACGAGCTCCGGCTGTCCTTGCGCCCACGCGAGAAGCGTCTGCAGGTAAGCACGATGCACCGTCAGCCATTCCGGAAATTCATCGGCCAGCGCGCGTGTGGCGTCGACCGCGCCGGCGCCGTTGCCCTTACGCAGCGCGGCGTCGATACCGGCGAGCCGCGCATCGCCGTCGATCCGGCGCAATCCCGCTTGCGTCGACGTTGGCGCCGCCGAGATATCCGCTGCGGCCATCGGGCGCGTCTTGCGCGCGCACCATGTTCGCCATGCGTCGCGCAGGGCGCCTTCGAGCTCATGCGTGAACGCCGCCGCGTCGCAGAGCGGACTGTCGCGCAACCGCGTGGGCAATGCGCCCCGTAACCTGCCGAGCGCGTCGGGCGCGGCAAGCGCGCGCTGCACGATGTCGATGTAGCCGCCTTCATCGCGGGCGATCCAGTCGCGGAGATCGAGTGCGGCGAGCAGGCTCGCCGTGGACCGGGACGGCGAGGTCGCGCCGGGCCACGTGACTACCGGCACGCCCTGCCACAGCATTTCGAAGGTGGTCGTCGCGCCGGAAAATGGAAGTGGGTCGAGCGCAATGTCGATGCCCCGGGCCTCGCGTCGGAACGCATCAGGGTCGAGGCGCGAAAGCACGCGCACGCGTGCTCCCGCATCACCGAAGGCGTCGCGCACGCGCGCCTGCGCGCTGCCGCCGGGAACGCCCACGATGACAAGGTGCGCCGCCGGAATGGCCGTGAGCAGGCGCGACCACAGCGCGAGCGTGGCGTCGGTCAGTTTCGAGCCCTGGTTGAACGACCCGAGCGTCGGACAGCCTGCCGCGAGCATGGGCAGCGGACCAGGATCTTCAACGTCCGGCGGCTTCCAGCACCACTGCGCGGGGGCAAGGCGGATCAGCGCTTCGCTGTGCAGGGCATCGCTCGCGCCGGGCGGGTCGCTCACGGCGTCCGTCAACCGGCAGTCGATGCCGTCGAGCCCGGTGGTGTTGAGGTAATCGAGCCACGTGACCTGCACCGGCGCCGGCTTGCGCCCGAACACGCCGAGCCGGTTGTGTCCGGTGTGGCCGGCGATGTCGATGAGGACGTCGATGCGGTCGTCGCGGATCCATTGCGCCACCATACCGTCGCCGACCCCCTTCATCACGCGCGCCGTCACGGCGCCGAGGCGATCCAGCGCGGCCGGCGGCTGCGGATTGTTGAAATACGCGAAGACGTCGAAATGCGCGCGGTCGTGGCTGCGCAACACGGGTTCCACGAACGCGGGCAGCGCCGTGTGGCAGTCGGGCGAGACATAACCCACGCGCAACCGCCGCTCCGGGTCCGGCGCATTCGTCGCGGGCACGTACCCTGCGCGAAAATCGTTTTCGAAATGGGCCGCGTACGCCCGGTGCAGCGCGAAGATGTCGTCGGGCGAGTGGCGCGTGGACAGCTTCGTCGCCGCGAGCAGGTTCGAGAACGCCGGCCGGAAAGTCGGCATGGCGTGCAATGCCTGCTGGTAGGCCGCGAGCGCGGCGTCGAGGCGGCCCTGCTCCTTGTAGAGGTTGCCGAGGTTGTTCAGCGCTTCGGGGGAATCCGGCTGCAGGTCGCGGGCCGTTTCGAGGGCCGCCACCGCGCCGTCGATGTCGCCGCACTGCTGCAGTGCGTTGCCGAGATTCACGTGCACGGAGAGTGCCGACGGATCGAGCGAGCGCGCCTGCCGGAACGCTTCGATGGCGTCGTCGGTGCGCGCAAGCCGCAGGGAGACCGTGCCGAGGTTGGTCCACGATGCGGCGTCGTCGGGTGCCCGCGCGAGCGCATTCTTGAGCCAGATCAAGGCATCGTCGTTTCGCGCCGCCTCGAGTCCGTAGGCGCCGAGGCGTGCCCACACCTTCGCTGCCCCCGGCGCGTCGGCCGCGTAGGCGGTCAGCAGGGCGATCGCGCGCGGGCGATCGCCGGTCGTCCATGCCGCGTGCGCGTCCGCCAGAGCGGCGTCTGCCGACAGGTCGTTCCGGTGCGCGGGATCGGTGGGGGTCGTGCTCATTTCGAGGATGACGCCGTCTGATCGGCACGCGCGGCGATGCCGCCATCATATTCGATGTGCGCCTGGCTACCGGGGGGGCGCTCATCGCCGGTTTGTGGCAGGATTACGCGATTCGGGGAAGTGAAGATTCGGGGGGAGTTGCGAATGGCATTGCTGATCGGAGTTCCACGGGAGACCTTCCCCGGCGAGAAGCGGGTTGCAACGGTGCCCGACGTCGTCGTGAAGCTGATCAAGCTGGGATTCAGGGTCGCGGTCGAACAGGGCGCCGGTGACGCGGCGCAGATCAGCGACGAGGCGTACGCCGCCGCTGGGGCCGAGATCGTGGCGGATCGCGCGAAGGTGTGGTCGATGGCCGACATCGTGTTCAAGGTGCGCGGCCCGGCCAGCGAAGAAGTCGCGCTGCTGCGCGAAAGCTCGACGCTGGTCAGCTTCATCTGGCCGGCGCAGAACCCCGAGCTCCTGAAAGCGCTCGCCGCGCGCAAGATCAACGTGCTGGCGATGGACAGCGTGCCGCGCATCTCGCGGGCGCAGAAGCTCGACGCGCTTTCCTCGATGGCCAACATCGGCGGCTACCGCGCCGTGATCGAGGCCGCGCATGCTTTCGGCCGCTTCTTCACCGGCTCGATCACCGCCGCGGGTAAGGTGCCGCCGGCGAAGGTCTTCGTCATCGGCGCCGGCGTGGCGGGTCTTGCGGCGATCGGCGCCGCCTCCGGCCTGGGCGCGATCGTGCGCGCCAACGACACGCGGCCGGAGGTCGCAGACCAGATCAAGTCGCTCGGCGGCGAGTACGTGCCGGTCGACTACGTGGAAGAGGGCAGCGGCGTCGGCGGCTACGCCAAGGTGATGAGCGAGGGTTTCCAGAAGGCCCAGCGCGAGGTGTTCGCGAAGCAGGCGAAGGACGTCGACATCATCATCACGACGGCGCTGATTCCCGGCAAGCCCGCGCCGAAGCTGATCACCGAAGACATGGTCAAGTCGATGAAGCAGGGCAGCGTGATCGTCGACATGGCCGCGGAGCAGGGCGGCAACTGCGAGCTGACGGTGCCGGGTGAGGTCGTCGTGCGCCACGGCGTCACCATCATCGGCTACAAGGATCTGCCGAGCCGTCTCGCGCAACAGGCGTCGACGTTGTACGCGACGAACCTCTTCCGCCTGATGGAAGACATGATCAAGACGAAGAGCATCGACGGCGACGTCGTCAACATCGACATGCAGGACGAGGTCCTTCGCGGCACGACCGTGATCAACAAGGGCGAGATCACCTGGCCGCCGCCGCCGCCGAAGCTGTCGCCCGCGCCGACCGCGCCTGTGGCCAAGCCGGTTGCGGCGCCCGCCAAGGCGAAGGGTCACGGTCACGGCGGCGGCGCCCCGATGTCGCTCACGAAGATGGCCGTGCTGTTCGGCATCGGCGGCCTTGTGTTCCTGTTGATGGGCCGCTACGCGCCGACGAGCTTCCTCGCCCACTTCACGGTGTTCGTGCTCGCGTGCTTCGTCGGCTACATGGTCGTCTGGAACGTGACGCCGGCCCTGCACACGCCGCTGATGAGCGTGACCAACGCGGTCTCCAGCATCATCGCCATCGGCGCGCTGGTC
>JBDTLY010000216.1:0-5995 GCA_039934535.1 Casimicrobiaceae bacterium
TTCGACGGGGTCCTCGACCGTCAGGATCTTGACGTCGGGCTGGTTCAGCTTTTCGAGCGCGGTGTAGAGCGTCGTGGTCTTGCCGGAGCCGGTCGGTCCGGTAACGAGCAGGATGCCGTGCGGCTCGAGCAGCACTTCCATGAACGACTTCAGCGTGTCGTCCTCGAAGCCCAGGCGCTTGAAATCGAGCGGCACGCCGCCCTTGTCGAGGATCCGCATGACCACCGACTCGCCGTGCATCGTCGGCACCGTCGAGACGCGAAGGTCGATTTCCTTGCCTTGCACGCGCAGCCGGATGCGGCCGTCCTGCGGCAACCGCCGCTCGGCGATGTCGAGGTTCGCCATGATCTTCACGCGCGAAATCACCGCGGCGGAGAAGCGGCGCGGCGGCGACTCCACTTCGTGCAGGACGCCGTCGATCCGGTAGCGGACGACGAGGCGCTGCTCGAACGGCTCGATGTGGATGTCGGAGGCGCGCGCATCGAGCGCGTTGGTGATGATGAGCGAGACGAGCCGGATCACCGGCGCCTCGGCCGCGAGGTCCTTCAGCTGCTGGACGTCGGCGTCGAACGAGAGGTCGTCGCCGCGTTGCTCGACGTCGCCGATGATCTGGCCGACCGCCGTGCGCCCGGCGCCGTAGAGTCTTTCGAGCGCCGCATCGAGCTCGTTGGGAATCGCGACCATCGGCTTCACGTCGCGACCGGTGACAAGCTTGAAGGCGCTGATCGTGTAGGCGTCGGTGGGATCGGCCATCGCGAGCGCAAGCTCGTTTTCGTCCTCGCGCACGGGAAGCGCGTGCGACTCGCGCAGGAACCGCGCGGAAATGCGCTCCTCGAGGATGGGGAATTCAGGGTAGCCGGCGGCATCGACGAGCGGCAGGCCGAGTTGCGCGGCGAGCGCTTCGGTGACGTCGCGCTGCGCGCACACGCCGAGGGTCACCAGCAGCGAACCGAGCTTTTCCCCGCTTTCCTGCTGCACGCGCAACGCGCGATCGAGTCCCGCGGCATCCACCTTGCCGCGTTCCATCAGGATTTCTCCGATGCGTTTACGAACCGCCGTGTCCACGCGTGATGTCGATCCGGAAATGAAAAAATCAGCCGTTGATGATAGCATGGCGCACCTGCCAAAATGACCGTGTTCCCGCGCAAATCAACAAGTTGCGTGTGTCTTTTGCAGCATTGTGTCGCCATCGAACGACGGCGGCGCGCCCGATTGTCGCTGCATCCCGACGCATTCTTTCTGTCGTGTGCATCATGAAGATCACCGCATACGCCCTCACCGACAATCCGCTGCCGCTCCGCCCGTCACCCGTGTCGCGCGAATGGATGGATCGCATTCCCGATCGCCACGCCTATCGCTGCCTGCCGCTCAACATCGCGAATTCCCATGGCTGGGAGGTCGCTTCGCCATGCGCGTTCGAGATCGCGTGGGACGGCGGGACCAACGCCTTCAACCTCAAGGCGCGCGCGCTGGATGGCTTCGCGCACATCGACCAATTCGCGCTTTCCCACTTCGCGCACGGGATCGTGACCTTCCAACTGACCTATTTGTTCCGCACGGAGCCCGGCTGGAACCTCTTTGCCACCGGTCCGACCAACAATCCGAAGGACGGCATCGCCCCGCTTTCGGGGGTGATCGAGACCCATTGGCTGCCCTATCCCTTCACGATGAACTGGCGAATGACACGCGCCGGCACCGTGCGGTTCGACAAGGACGAGCCGGTGTGCATGGTGTTTCCGATCCCCGCCGATGTGCTGCCCGGGGTCGAAGTGGATGTGCGCAACCTCGCCGACAATCCCGAGCTTCAGAAGCAGGCCACCGCCTGGCGCGACCGCCGCAACGAGTTCATGCGCGGCTTTCACGACCGCGACCCGGCCACGCTCAAGGCGGCGTGGCAGCGTTACTACTTTCTCGGCAAGCTGCCCGATGGCTCGGAAGCGCCCGACTCGCACCAGAACAAGCTGAAGATCGCAGCACCCGTCGACAACCGGGGCAAGCCTGTCCCGCCGGAACAATGACGACGCGCGCGGACCCTCGTCGTGCCTGATCCGAAGCTGATCGCGTTCTACCTGCCGCAGTTCCATCCGATTCCGGAGAACGACGCGTGGTGGGGCAAAGGTTTCACCGAATGGCGCAACGTGGTTCGCGCGCGTCCGAAATTCAAAGGGCACTACCAGCCGCATCTCCCCGCCGACCTCGGGTTCTACGACCTCCGCGTTCCGGAGACGCGAATCGCGCAGGCGGATCTTGCTCGCGCCTACGGTATCCATGGCTTCTGCTATTACTACTACTGGTTCAACGGGCGCCCTTTGCTCGAGCGGCCGTTGAACGAAGTGCTGAAGAGTGGCCAACCCGACTTCCCGTTCTGCGTGTGCTGGGCGAACGAGAACTGGACGCGGCGCTGGGACGGCCAGGACAAGGACATCCTGCTTGCCCAGGAATACTCGCCCGAAGCCGACGCCCGCCTGATCGCGGACCTCGCGCCGCTGTTCCGCGATCCGCGCTACATCCGCGTCGGAGGGCGCCCGCTGCTCGTCGTGTATCGCGCGAACTTGATGCCCGACCCGCGCGCGAGCGCCGCGCGCTTTCGCGAGCAGGCGCGCCGCGAAGGGCTCGACGATCTCTATCTCGTGTTCGTGCAGGTCGCGGGCATGGAGTCGCCCGGTACCTGGGGCTTCGACGCGGGCCTCGAGTTTCCGCCGCACAACCTCGAGCTCGGTGATCTCACGCCGACGATGGAGATCACCGACCCGCAGTTCCAGGGCAAGGTCTGGGACTACGTCTACAGCGCCAAGGCGGCGATCGCGCGACGGCCCGCCGAATATCGCGTCCACCGCGGCATCATGGCCGGATGGGACAACACGCCGCGGGTGCCGAACAACGGCAATGTGTTCGTGAACTCTCATCCGGCGAATTACCAGCGGTGGCTCACGGCGATTCTGGGCGAGACGGTGCGCATGCATCCTCCCGGCGAGCAGCTCGTGTTCGTCAATGCATGGAACGAATGGGCCGAGGGCTGCCATCTCGAGCCCGATCTTGAATTCGGCCACGCCTATCTCCAGGCGACGAAGGCGGCGCTGGACTCGGTGCGATGACGGATCGCGTCGAGTTGGTGCCCCGCTCCGTTGGGCTTGTCTCCGCCGCCGGCCGGAGGAACAATGCGGGAGCCGCGCTCCATTGATGTCCGGCGAGATTGATGTCGCGAAAGGATCGGACATGCCGCGTGTCACGCCATTCGTCACCGGCCTCGCCGTGTCGCTGGTTACTTCGGCGATGTCTGCCGGCGCCGCGGACACGCAAGCGAAAGGGACGCTCGTCTACAAGATGCAGTCGATCCCCATTAAATATGCCTATTTCGTGATGGGCGCGGACGAGTTCAGCAAGAAAACGATCCGACGGGTGATTCTCTCTTCCACCGACATCGGCGCGAAGGTCACCGCGTGCAAGTCGATGTCGTGCACGGAGCGGGAAGTCCGTGAAGGCATGTCGGTGGATCTCGTGCCGGGGGGGCGAATCGAGTACTGGATCGCGCTCAATGGACAGCTCGTCCAGTATTCGGGCACCGAGCCGGTGGAATCGCTGCAGATCACCGCCAACGAGGCAACGCGCCTTGCCGGCAAATTGAAATTCGACAGCACCGGGGCGGGGGGACCGCGGCTCGACATCGAGTTCGACGCCCCGCTCACCAAGGACCTGCGCCCACAATGATCCCGCGCGAATCGAAAGCGGCACGAGCGTATCGCGTCATGGCGGCGACGCTGGCCCTGGGGTTCATTTCAGGGGCTTTGCCAACTCAGGCGCAGGACGTGCGCGCGATCCAGATAAGCGAAGCGCGCAAGTCCGACGAGCGCACGCTCGCGTATTTCGACAAGTTCCGCGTCGCGCTGATCGCCAAATTTGGCGGCGATCCCCTCCTCTCGAAGATCGAGTTCAGCGAGGTCGAAGGCGAGGCGCTGGTGCATGCGTCCGCCGGCGCTCCCGCGGAGTTCGTGATCTACCAGACCGGCCAATGGATTTCGACGGACGGCCGGCAACTCAAGCCGTGGGCGCCCGACGCGGATCCTTCGGTGTCGCGCTTCCGCCTGTCTGCGGTCACCGACAAGTTCGTGCGCGAGCGCTTCCGCGCGCATCGCATCAAGGCGTCGCAGGCCGCGGACATTCTCGGGCCCGTAACGGTGGGCTACTTCGGGGCGCCGTTCAATCGACTCGTCCTCGAAGTCCAGATCGCGAGCATGAGCACCGCCGGCTTGTCGATTGCATCGTTCGATCTCGCGACGGGTGCGCCGCTCGACGTGACTGGCGCCATCGCAACCGCGCATGCCCAGCGCGAAGAAGTACGGCGCAAGGATTTCGAGGCGGAAAAGGTGGCCCGCCAACGGAACCTCGTCAAGGAGGTGCCGGCGACCCTCGCACAGTTCCGCAAGGACGTCGGTCCCGCGCGCCTGATGGCCGTGTGGATCAAGCGCAACAAGATCACCTTCGTGCAGGGCGACAAGGTCATCGTCGACTACGACCAGCGCGGCCGCTTTAACCGGCGACCGGACCCCTACGATAGCGTGTGGCTGTGCACCGGCGGATTCGACGACCGCGAGATCGACTGGAACAATTTCGCAGCGCTGATCGAGAAGGCGATGCTCGCGCGCAATCTCGACGAAGAGGATCGCGACTACGCCGAAATCGCGGTCGAGCGTCCGCGCGATTGCGTACCCACCACGATCGAGATCAAGTTCAGCAACTACAAATCGCCGCAGCCCAGCGTCACCTTCGATGCCGCCGGCCGGCTCGTGAAGTCGAAGTAAGGGGGAGTCATGATGCGGTTTGCATGGATGGCTGCGCTTGGGGCTGTGCTGTTGTCAGGATGCGCGACGATCCCCGAGGACCAATGCGCGAAGACCGACTGGTACGAACTCGGCGTCAAGGACGGCCGCGCGGGGTACACGGCCGACCGCCTCGTGCAGCACCGCGACGCATGCGCGCGCGTGAAGGTGGAACCGGACGAAACGAAATACCTGCAGGGCCGCAAAGCGGGCCTCGCCGAATACTGCCGGCCCGACAACGCAATTCGCGACGGCCTGGCCGGCCAGGAGTACCACGGCGTATGCGACGCGACTTTCGCGCGCAATCACCGCGCGGCCTACCGCGTGGCCACGCTCAGGAAGGAGATCGACGGCAATCGCAGCGCGGTGTCGACGCGCGAAGCCGAGATTCGGAGCGACAAGACGTCCGATTCGCGGCGCACGCAACTGCGAAGCGAGATCCGCGAGCTCGACCGCAAGCGGGAATCGTTGCGTGACGACCTCGTGAGCGCCGAGCGCGAGCTCGACCGCGTGCGCGCGATGCCCCCGGTGGGCGCCGATGCCGCGCCTCCAACTGCCGCGCCTGCGGTCCCGGCGCGTCCCGCGGTCGCCGTCGGCAAGCCCGGCGGCGCGGGCGGGAAACTGTATATCGGCACTACCGAAATTCCCCTGTTCCTCGCCTACACGATCGTCGCCTCCGACCCGCTCGACAACCAGAAGCCGCGCCCGATGGTACTGCTCACGTCGGCGCTGATCCCGGAGGAACAGATCGCACAGGCGCCGGATCTCGACCACCTGCTGCGGACGGTGCCGGCGTACGTTCTCGTGATCCGCAACGACGCGAAGCCGCCGAAGACGGCGATGATCGTCTGGCATCCGCAACTCCAATCCGCCATAGTGGAGAAGGACGCCGGGAAGTCGGGCGTCGCGAAGTTCGATGCCTACGGCGACACGCGCATCAAGGGCACGCTCGCGTCTCCGCAAAGCGGCAAGATGCCGTACAGCTGGAACAAGAACCTGCGGTTGTACGTCACGTTCGACGCGCCGCTCGTTCGCCGCTGGCCGTAACCGCGGCAACCAATTCCTCCGCTACACTGCCATTGCGCATTCAACCCAGGAGCGAACATGTCCCTATGTGCCCGCATTGCAGTGGGAGTCGTCGCTGCTATCGCCCTGTCGGTCATTGGGCCTGCGCACGC
>JBDTLY010000217.1:0-5992 GCA_039934535.1 Casimicrobiaceae bacterium
GCAGCTTCTACCAGAACCGCGGCTACCTCGAGTTCAACGTCGAGTCCACGCAGGTCTCGATCACGCCGGACAAGGAAGACATCTACATCACGGTCAACATCGTCGAGGGCGAGCCGTTCAAGGTGACGGACGTGCGCCTGGCCGGCGACCTTCCGGTCTCCGGCGACGAGCTCGGACGACTCGTCACGGTCCGGTCGGGCGAGACCTACTCGCGCGAGCGGCTGCAGGCGACGGCGAAAAGCATCAGCGACCGCCTCGGCACCGAAGGCTACGCGTTCGCCAACGTCAACATCGTCCCCGAGATCGACCGCGACAAGCACGAGGCGGCGTTCACGATCTACATCGATCCGGGCCGGCGGGTGTACATCCGCAAGATCAACATCAGCGGCAACGCGAGGACGCGCGACGAGATCATCAGGCGCGAAATGCGGCAGCTCGAAAGTGCGTGGTACGACGGCGCGCGGATCGAGCGCTCGAAGGTGCGGATCCGCCGCCTCGGTTATTTCGACGACGTCAACATCGAGACGCCGCCCGTCCCCGGCACGACCGACCAGGCGGATGTCGAGGTCACCGTCACCGAGAAGGCGACGGGCACCCTGCAGGCGGGCCTCGGCTATTCCAGCACCGACGGTCTGGTGCTGAGCGCGTCGATCGCGCAACAGAACATCTTCGGCACCGGCAACGCGCTGCAGATCGGCATCAACACGAGCAAGATCAACCGGACGATTTCGGCCGCGTACATCGAGCCGTACTGGACGGTGGACGGCATCTCGCGCACGCTCGAGGTGTACTACAGGACGACGGACCCGGGATCGCTCTCGATCTCGCAATACGGATCGACGACGCTGGGTGGCGCGGTCGCGTACGGCGTGCCGATCAGCGAAACCGACGTCGTCAACGTCGGCCTGCGGCTGGAGCATACAGACCTGACGCTGTTCGACAACAGTCCTCCGATCTATTACGATTTCGTGCGTCAGTTCGGCTCCACGACCAACAGCGCCATCCTCTCGGCCGGATGGTCGCGTGACACCCGGGACGACATCATCTATCCTACCAAGGGCACGCTGCAGAGCGCGCTGGCGGAGCTCGGGCTGCCCTTCGGCGACCTGTCCTACTACAAGCTCAACTACCTGATCCAGAATTTCACGCCGGTCTACGGGGATTTCGTCCTGATGCTGCGTGGCGACTTGGGGTACGGCGACGGGTACAGCGGCAAGCCGCTCCCGTTCTTCAAGGCGTTCTATGCCGGCGGCGTGGGTTCCGTCCGCGGCTATCAGCCGGCCTCGCTTGGCCCCAAGGACATCTATGGCAACGCGACGGGCGGCAAGCGCAAGATCGTGGGCAACGCCGAGCTCTTCTACCCCATCATGAAAGGCGACAAGTCGGTGCGCGCGAGCGTCTTCTTCGATGCCGGCCAGATCTACATCGACGGCACCACCGAGCCTTTGTACGAGACGTTCCGCTATTCGTCCGGCGTCGGCCTCGCGTGGAATTCGCCGGTCGGCCCGCTCAAGTTCAGCTACGGCATTCCTCTCAACGAAAAGCCTGGCGACAAGCTGCAGCGCTTCCAGTTCCAGGTCGGCACGGTCTTCTGACCGGCTTGCAATCGCACGTGGAGATTTCAGTGAACCGCAACATCCGCTACCTCGTCGCCGCGTTCGCCGCGACCGTGACCCTCATCGCGGCAAACGCCGCCACGGCACAGGCCGCCGACTACAAGATCGGCTTCGTCAACACCGAGCGCCTTTTCCGCGACGCCGCGCCGGCCAAGCGCGCGCAGCAGAAGCTGGAAAAGGAGTTCGCCGCGCGCGACGCCGAGATCCAGAAGCTCGCGAAGCAGGTCCGCGACCTGCAGACGCTGCTCGAGAAGGACGGCGTCACGATGGCCGAGGCCGAGCGCCGCAACCGCGAGCGCGACCTCGCCAACCTGTCGCGCGACCTCACGCGCTCGCAGCGGGAGTTCCGCGAAGACCTGAACCTCCGGCGCAACGAGGAGTTCGCGAGCGTCCAGGAGCGCGCGAACAAGGTGATACAGCAGTTTGCCGAGGCCGAAAAGTTCGACCTCATCATCCAGGACCCCGTCGTCTACGCGAGCCAGAAGATCGACATCACCGAAAAGGTGATCAAGGCGCTCGCCGACAAGTAAGCGCGTCGGCACTTCCCGCCGGCGTTCCGCGCCCATGCTCCTGTCCGAACTCGCGGCCCGCACCGGCGCCACGCTCGACGGCGACGGCGCCGTCGACATCGTGCGCATGGCGACCCTCGAGGACGCCGGGCCCGGGGAGATTGCATTTCTGTCCAACCCGAAGTACCACGGTCAGCTCGCGGCAACGCGTGCCAGCGCCGTGATCGTCGCGCCCGGCATCGCCCGCGAAACCGCGCTGCCGAAGCTCGTGAGCGGAAATCCCTACGCGACGTACGCGAAAGTCGCGACGCTGCTGTATCCGCGCGCGGTCGCGGTTCCCGGCGTGCATCGCACGGCGATCGTCGGCGACGGCGCCCGGATTGCCGGGTCGGCGACCGTGGGCCCGTTTGCGGTGATCGGCGCGCGCGCGGTTATCGGCGAGCGGGTGCAGGTGGGTGCCGCATGCGCGGTCGGCGACAACGTCGCGATCGGCGACGATGCGCAGCTGTATCCGCGCGTCACCGTCTACGAGGGCTGCGTCATCGGCGCGCGGACGACGATCCACAGCGGAGCGGTCATCGGCGCCGACGGATTTGGCAATGCGGAAGAGGCGGGCCGGTGGATCAAGATTCCGCAGGTCGGCCGGGTCATCATCGGCGCCGACGTCGAGATCGGCGCCAATACGACGATCGACCGCGGGGCGCTCGGCGACACGGTGATCCAAGACGACGTCAAGCTCGACAACCAGATCCAGATCGGGCACAACTGCCGGATCGGCACTCACACCGCAATCGCCGGCTGCACGGGGATCGCGGGCAGCGTTCGGATCGGCCGCAACTGCAAGATCGGGGGCGCGGCGATGATTGCCGGCCACCTGTCGATCGCCGACGGCGTCATCGTCGCCGCGGGGACCGGCGTAATGAGTTCGATCGATGTGCCGGGCGTCTACACCGGCATCTTTCCGATGATGCCGCACGGAGAATGGAAGCGCGTGGCGGTTGCGATGCGCCGGCTCACGTCGCTGTCGGCGCGCCTCAAGGCGCTCGAGCGGGGCGCACCTGGCGACGAAAAGGGCGGGGAGGACGCATGACGGAACAAAGCGCGGGCGGCATGGATATCCTCGAGATCATGGAGTACCTGCCGCACCGGTATCCGGCGCTGCTGATCGACCGGGTGACGGAATTCGTCCCGGGGAAATCGATCAAGGGACTCAAGAACGTGACAATGAACGAGCCGTTCTTCCCGGGCCATTTCCCCGACTATCCGGTGATGCCGGCGGTTCTGGTGATCGAGGCATTGGCGCAGATCGCGTCGATCCTCGCATGGCGGATCGTGGGGCTCAAGCCGGGCGGCGGGTCGAATATATTCTTCGCCGCGATCGACAACGCGCGCTTCCGACGGATGGTCCGGCCCGGCGACCAGCTGATTCTCGAAGCGGTGCTGCAGCGGCAAGTGCGCGGCATCGGCAAGTATGGCGTGCGCGCCACGGTGGGCGGCGAGGTCGCCGCCGAAGCCGACCTGATGGCCGCCATGCGCACGCCGGCCGACGCCGCAAAGGCGCGCTGACGTGGCGGCGATTCATCCCACCGCGCAGATCGAACCGGGCGCGGATCTCGCGGCGGGCGTCGAGGTCGGCGCGTTTTCGATCGTCGGGCCGCAGGTCGTCCTCGGCGCCGGCACGGTGGTCGGCCCGCATGTCGTGATCACGGGCCGCACGACGATCGGCGCGCGCAACCGGATCTTCCAGTTCGCCTCGATCGGGGAAATCCCGCAGGACATGAAGTACGGCGGCGAGCCGACGACCACGGTGATCGGCGACGACAACGTGATCCGCGAATACGTGTCGATCCACGCCGGGACCGTGCAGGACCGCGGCACGACGACGATCGGCAATTCGAACCTGCTCCTCGCGTATGTGCACGTCGCGCACGACTGCGCGATCGGCAGCCACGCGGTGTTCTCCAACAATGCCCAACTCGCGGGCCACGTGAGCGTCGGTGACTGGGTGGTGTTCGGCGGCTTCACGGGCGTGCACCAGTTCGTTCGCATCGGCGCGCACGCGATGATCGCCGGTGCGGCGGTGGTGCTGCAGGACGTGCCGCCGTACGTGACCGTCGCCGGCAATCCTTCCACACCGCACGGCACGAACAACGAAGGCTTGCGCCGGCGCGGCTTCACGGCAGAGGACATCCTCGTCGTGCGCCGGGCGTACAAGACGCTCTATCGCGAGGGGCGTTCGCTCGACGAAGCCAAGGTCGAGCTCGCGGCCGCGGCCGTTGCGGCGCCCGTGCTTCGTCCGTTCGTCGATTTTCTCGCCGCGTCGAAACGCGGCATCGTCCGCTGAATCGCCGCGCGCCGCCGACAATGGAGGATGCCGCCCGCTCCGGTGCCGTCACGATCGGAATCGTCGCGGGCGAGGCGTCGGGTGACGCGCTCGCGGCGCTTCTGATCGCGGCCGTCCGCGCCCGGATCCCGCACGCGCGATTTGTCGGCGTCGCGGGGCCGAAAATGCTGGCGGCGGGTTGCGAAGCATGGCACCCGCTCGAAGCGCTGTCGGTCGGCGGCATTACCGAGGTGTTGGCGCGGCTGCCGGAAATCGTCGCGATTCGCCGTGCGCTCTCGCGGCGCCTGCTCGCGGAGCGCGTGCCGTTGTTCGTCGGCGTGGATGCGCCCGATTTCAATCTCGCGCTCGAACGCAAGCTGAAGCGCAACGGCGTGCGCACGATTCATTTCGTCAGCCCCTCGGTCTGGGCGTGGCGGCGCGAGCGCGTGGCGAAGATCGGCCGCGCCGTGCACCGTATTCTCGCGCTGTTCCCGTTCGAGCCGCCGATCTACGAAGCGGCCGGCGTGCCCGTCACCTTCGTCGGTCATCCGCTGGCGCAGGACGCCGCAACGGTCGCCACGAAGCGCGAAGCGCGCGAGCAGCTGAAGCTCGGCATCGCGCAGCCGGTGTTCGCGCTGCTGCCGGGCAGCCGCATGGCCGAGCTGGAAAAGCACGAGGACCTGCTGCTGCAGACCGCGGCCGCCCTCCACGCGGTGCGTCCAGACGCGCAGTTCCTCGTGCCGCTCGCCACCCGCCTCACGCGGGAGCGATTCGAGTCGGCGCTCTACCGGCTCGGGCTCGAGAAGCTGCCGTTGACGCTGCTGTACGGGCATGCGACCGACGCGCTGCGCGCGGCGGACGTCGGCGTGGTCGCTTCCGGAACAGCGACGCTGGAGGCCGCGCTCGCGCGCTGTCCGCACGTCATCTTCTATCGCGTCAGCGCCGTGACCGCGCATGTCATCGGCCGGCGCCTCCTTCTCCCGTGGGTCGGGCTGCCCAACGTGCTCGCCGGCAAATTCGTCGTCCCCGAGCTCCTGCAGGAGGAAGCGACGGTCGAGAATCTCACGCAGGCCGCACTCAACCTCTACGACGACACGGTGACGCGGCGGCGGCTGGAAGCGTTGTTTGCCGGCTTCGCGAAATCGCTTTTCGCCGACACGGGCGCGCTGGCCGCGGCGGCCGTCGCCGCCGAGCTGCGCGCGGCCGGGTTCGCGTGTTGACGTGATCGTCCTGATCGCCGGCATTGACGAAGCGGGGCGCGGGCCGCTGGCCGGGCCCGTCGTCGCGGCGGCGGTGATCCTCGATCCCGAGCGGCCCATCGACGGACTGCGCGATTCGAAACTGCTTTCGGCGTCGCAGCGGACGCGCCTCGCCGCGGAAATTCGTGCGCGTGCGCTGGCGTGGGCCGTCGCGGAAGCGGACGTCGCGGAAATCGACGCGCTGAACATCCTGCAGGCCACGCTGGTCGCAATGCGGCGCGCGGTGATGACGCTCGGCATGCTTCCCGGCGAGGCGCTGGTCGATGGCAACCGCTGCCCTCAGTT
>JBDTLY010000218.1:0-5982 GCA_039934535.1 Casimicrobiaceae bacterium
GCGGGTCGTGGCAGTCCTGGCAGCCGACCTTGCCTTCGATGATCGGATGGTGCGAGGGCTTGAGGATCTCGGCGCGCACGTCGCGGTGGCACTCGACGCATCGCTTGTAGGTGAGCTGACGCGCGGTCGTCGTGTACGGCGCGGCGGCGAATTGCGCGCTCTTGATTTCGCTGTTGTTGCTCGCCGATTGCGTCCCGTGGATCGAGTGGCAGTCGACGCAGGTAACGTCGACCTTGCGGTGTTTCGCCACGGCCCAGTTCTCGAGGTGGCGGGACCCTGCGTGACAACCGAGGCACACACCCGATTTATCGGCCGCGGTCGCGGTCTTCGACGTGAGCACGCTCGCCGGCTTGTTCTTGGCGGGATCCTGCAGATGAAGCGACGCATCGCCGTGGCACGCCTGGCACGCGCTCCCGTTGGCGTCGTTTTGCGCGCCATGCGCGGTAAGCATAATCGTCAAATGCGATTTCTCGTGGCAATTCGCGCACACCGGCGCAGCCTCGCCTGCCGTCTGCGCGAACGCGGGCGCCGCCAGAAACGCCGCAACGATCGCCACGACGCCGGTCGTGACGACAAGGGACTTGATTCGCATGTGAACCCCTTTCCTCTTCGGTACGGCGGGAGGGTGGGACAATGACCCCGCTCTCGCCAGGCCTGCGGCCGCAGGCCGCCAAACTACGTGCGCGGGACCCGGTCCCGCGTTGAATCGTCCTGCATCCAGTCGACAGCAACCGCGCGCACCTTCGGTCTATGCCGCGTATATTCAGGTGTTTGCGCTTTCTGCCGATGCGGAAATTACCTGTCGCCCGCACAACAAAAAACCGCCTCCGCAGCCTCGGTCTTTCGTTTTATCGAGCACAGTTTCCGACAGTCCCGGTGCGCGAAACGTGACATAAATCAAACCTCATTCAGTCGTTGCCGGCGCCGTTGGATTTTCGCCACAACGTGCGCGCATTCATCGACGCATCGACATTCTCGATATGACGTCGAGCGCGACACCGACGGCAGGGCCGATTGCGCGCGCCCGTACTCAGGATGCGAGGTGCCTCGGCTCGTAGTCCGCAAGGAGATGCATGTACTGGGCGCGCAGCAGCTCGCCATGGTTGTCCTGAGGGTCGATGCTTTTCCGGCCGCGGATCGCGGCCAGCGACGGATGGCCGTTTTCATCCAGCCACGCGCCGAGCCCGCGAACGAGCTTGCGCATGTAACCCGGACCGTGGCGCAGCAGCGCCGAGGTCGTCATCACCGCGTCCGCGCCGACGAGCAGGTACTTGATGACCTGTTCTGCGGCTTCGACGCCGCTCGTTGCGGCCAGCGAGCCCCGGATTCGACCTGCGAGCATGCTGATCCAGAGCAGCGGCGGCCCCGTCTCGTAGCTCGAGCTCAGCTTCAGATCGGCCTTGACGGACAGCGTGGCAAGGTCGAAGTCGGGCTGGTAGAAACGGTTGAACAGGACGAGTCCGTCCGCGCCGGCATCTGTCAGCTCGTGCGCCATGTGCCCGATCGCGCTGAAGTAGGGCGACAGCTTCACCGCCACCGGAATCTTTGCCGCGCCTTTCACGGCGCGCAGCGCATCGACGTAATGCGCCTCGACGTCGCGGCCGCTCATCGTCGCATCGGCCGGAATGAAATACATGTTGAGCTCGAGCGCCGCGGCGCCCGCCTGCTCCAGCCGCGCGGCATAGCTCGCCCAGCCATCGAGCGTGACCGCGTTCAGGCTCGCGATGACCGGGATGTCGACCGCGGCGACTGCACGCCGCAGCGTGTCGAGGTGGCCCGCCACGCCACTGTCGTAATCGGGCATCTCCGGGAAGTAGCTGCCCGCCTCGGCCTGGCTGAACGAACCGTGATCGGTGTACATCGCATACGCCGTGTCCTCGGCGCGAATCTGTTCCTCGAAGAGCGATGGCATGACCACCGCCGCGGCGCCAGCGTCCTCGAGCGCGCGGATGCCGTCCACGGTCCTCGTCAGCGGCGACGACGAGGCGATGATCGGGTGGGCGAGCTGCAATCCGAGGTACGTGGTCGCGAGGTCCATGGTCAGGCGTTCTCCCAATGCGGAAGGAAGCGGCTGCCGTCGCGGGCGGCCATGTCCTCGTACATCTTGTAGCGCTCGTCGGCCGCGAGCTGCGCCTGGTGCAGCATGCGGTCCGCCTCGCTCGGGTTGGTCTGCTTGACCACCTTGAAGCGGACCTCGCGGTCGCGGTATTCCTCCAGCGAAATCCGCGGACGCGTCGAATCCAGGCGGAACGGATTCAAACCGCGGCTCCTCATCGTCGGATCGAACCGCAACAGCGGCCAGTGCCCGCTCGCCACCGCCCTCGCCGCCTGCTTCATGCCGTGCCGGAGGTCGGTGCCATGCGCGATGCATTGCGAGTACGCGAGGATGAGCGACGGACCTTCGTAGGCCTCCGCCTCGCGAAAGGCGATCACCGCCTGCTCGTTGTTGGCACCCATCGCCACCTGCGCGACGTACACGTTGCCGTAGCTGATCGCCATCATCGCGAGGTCCTTGCGCGGCGTCTTCCTGCCCGCGGCCGCGAACTTGGCGGAGGCGCCGAGCGGCGTCGCCTTCGACGCCTGCCCGCCCGTGTTGGAGTACACCTCGGTGTCGAGTACCAGCACGTTGACGTTATGGCCGGTCGCGAGCACGTGGTCGAGCCCGCCGTAGCCGATGTCATACGCCCAGCCGTCGCCGCCGACGATCCACACGGAACGGCGGACGAGAAAGTCGACAAGTGCGGCCAGGTTCTTGCCGTCGTTGTCGTCCAGGGTGGTGAGCTTCGCCTTGAGGGCGACCATGCGCTCGCGCTGCACGCGGTAGTCGGACTCGGTGATCTGCGGCGCGCCGAGGATCGCCGTCACCAGGTCCTCGCCGAGCCTGGGCGCGAGTTTCAGCGCCAACCCTTTGGCGACTTCCCGTTGCTTGTCGATGGCGATGCGGTAGCCCATGCCGAACTCGGCGTTGTCCTCGAACAGCGAGTTCGCCCACGCCGGGCCGCGGCCCTCGGCTCCGGTGGCCCAGGGTGTGGTCGGCAGGTTGCCGCCGTAAATCGACGAGCAGCCGGTCGCGTTGGCGATCTGCAGGCGGTCTCCGAAGAGCTGCGAGAGGAGCTTGAGATAGGGCGTCTCGCCGCAGCCGGCGCAGGCGCCCGAGAACTCGAACAGCGGCTGGATGAACTGCACGCCGCGGACGTTGGCGAAGTTGACCCGCGTGCGGTCCGCCCACGGCAGCGTGTCGAAGAACGCGATGCTCGCGAGCTCGGACTCCATATGCGGCAGCCGCGGCTGCATGTTGATGGCCTTGACCTTGTCGTCCTGCGGATTGTGCGCGGGGCAGGCCTCCACGCAAACGCCGCACCCGGTGCAGTCCTCGACGTAGATCTGCAGCGTGTAGCGCGAATCCGGGTAGCCGCGGGCGTTGATCGGCACGGCCTTGAAGCTCGCGGGCGCGTCATCGAGCCGCGTGCGGTCGTAGTATTTCGCGCGGATGACGCTGTGCGGACACACGATCGCGCACTGTCCGCACTGGATGCACAGGTCCGGCTCCCAGATCGGCACCTCCTCGGCGATGTTGCGCTTTTCGTATTGGGTCGTGCCGGTGGGATACGTGCCGTCGATGGGCAGCGCGCTCACCGGCAATTCGTCGCCGCGGCCTTCGAGCATGATCGCCGTGACCTTGCGCACGAACTCGGGCGCCGAGTCGGGCACCATCTTGAAAACGTCGCGCTCGCTGGTCGCGGCGGCCGGCACCTTCATTTCCTTGAGGTTGACCAGCGCGTTGTCGATGGCGGCGAAATTCCTCTTCACGACCTCCGCGCCCTTGCGCGCGTAGGTCTTCTCGGTCTCCTTCTTGATCGCGGCGATCGCCTCGTCGCGCGGCAGCACGCCGGAGAGCGCGAAAAAGCACGTCTGCAGGATGGTGTTGCTACGCGCGCCGAGCCCGAGGTCGAACGCGACCTTCGACGCGTCGACCACGTGCACCTTGAGTTTGCGATCGATGATTTGCTGCTGCACCTTGCGCGGCAGCTCGTCCCAGACATCCTCCGGCCCAAATGGACTGTTGATGAGCACGGTCGCGCCGGGCGCGGCCGCGCCCAGCACGTCCTGCTTGAACAGGAAGTCGAACTTGTGCACGCCGATGAAGCTCGCCGCCTTGATCAGGTACGGCGCGCGCACGCGCTTCGGCCCGAACCGCAGGTGCGAGATCGTGTACGAGCCGGATTTCTTCGAGTCGTAGACGAAGTAGCCCTGCGCGTAGCGAGCCGGGTCGGCCGCCAGGATTTTCACCGAATTCTTGTTGGCGCCCACGGTGCCGTCGGCGCCCAGGCCGTAGAAGAGCGCGCGGATGACGTCGGGCGGCTCGATGTTGAACGCCGGGTCGTACTCGAGGCTCGTGTGCGAGACGTCGTCGACGATGCCGACGGTGAACCCATGCTTCGGTGTGTCCTTCCTGAGCTCGTCGAAGACGGCCTTGGCCATCGCGGGATCGAAATCCTTCGACGAAAGACCGTAACGGCCACCGATCAGCTTCGGCATCGCGGGCCAGGTTCCGGCCGCGAACGCCTGGGCGAAGCTCGACACGACATCGAGGAAGAGCGGCTCGCCCAGCGTCCCGGGCTCCTTGGTGCGATCGAGCACGGCGATGGCTTTCACCGACTTGGGGAGTGCCGCCAGCAGCGCGTCCGCACACCACGGCCGGTAGAGCGTGACCTGCAGCACCCCGACCTTCTCGCCCTTGCCGTTCAGGTACGTCGCGGTCTCGTCCAGCACTTCGCACCCCGAGCCGATCGCCACGACGACTCGCTCGGCGTCCGGGTGGCCGGTGTAGCGAAAGAGCTTGTAGTGACGGCCGGTCATGCCGGCGAGCCGGTCCATCGTCGCCTGGACGATGCCCGGAAACCTTTCGTAGAACGGATTGACCGTTTCGCGCGCCTGGAAGAACGTGTCGGGGTTGTGCGCGGTGCCGCGCACGACGGGATGCTCGGGGGTAAGCGCCCGCGCGCGGAACGCGCGCACGAGGTCGTCGTCGATCATCGCCCGGATTTGCGCGTCGGGAATGATCGAGATCTTGTTTTCCTCGTGCGACGTCCGGAAGCCGTCGAAGAAATACAGGACGGGCACGCGCGATTCGAGGGTGGCCGCCTGCGCGACCAGTGCCAGATCGTGCGCCTCCTGCACCGACGCCGCGGCCAGCATCGCGAAGCCTGTCATGCGCGCGCTCATCACGTCCGAGTGGTCGCCGAAGATCGACAGCGCCTGCGTGGCGAGCGCCCTTGCCGCGACGTGAAAGACGCAAGGCGTCAGCTCGCCGGCGATCTTGTACATGTTGGGCAGCATGAGCAGCAGGCCCTGCGACGCGGTGAAGGTGGTCGTAAGTGCGCCGCTTTGCAGCGAACCGTGCAGCGCGCCCGCGGCGCCCCCCTCGGACTGCATCTGCTGCACGACGGGAATGTTCCCCCAGATGTTGGTGATGCCCTCCGCCGCCCACGCGTCCGCCAGCTCGGCCATCGTCGACGACGGCGTGATGGGAAATATCGCGGCGACCTCGTTGACGCGATAGGCGATGTGCGCGGCGGCCGTGTTGCCGTCCATGACGGCGGACTGGATCCGGGTCGCGTCGGGAGCTCGCTTCATGCGCGGACCTTGAACGTCATCGGCATGACGTCGATGCCGGCGGCCGCGGGTTCCGGCGCCATCTCGATCGCGTGGCAGGGACACTGCTCGAAGCACACCGCGCAGCCGGTGCACAGTTCGAGCTCGATACGGTAGAAGCGGCCCTCGCCCAGCTTGGTAATCGCCTGATCGGGGCACGACGCGTAGCAGTTGTCGCATTCGTAACAGTTGCCGCAGGACAGGCAGCGGCTCGCTTCGAATCGCGCTTCCGGCTCCGAGAGTCCCGCGACGACCTCCGCAAAGCCCGTGCGCTTTCCGACCGGGACGGCCGCCTGCTCGCGACGGTCGGCGTCGAGGAACACCGGC
>JBDTLY010000219.1:0-5978 GCA_039934535.1 Casimicrobiaceae bacterium
CCGGCGTGTCCTCGAACATGTGGATGAAGCCGTGCAGCTCGCGCAGGATGTCGTTGGGAATGTGCTGCGACGTCCGCGTCTCGCCGTACAGGTAGATCGGGATCTCGGCGTTCTTGAAGCGGATCTCGGTGATGAAATTCCGCAGGTTGACGATGGCGGGGTCGAGTTCCGGCCCTGGCGTGAACTCCTCGTCGTCGATCGACAGGATGAACGCCGACGCGCGGCTCTGCTGCTGCGCGAACTGCGAAAGGTCCCCGTAGCTCGTCACGCCCAGAACTTCCATGCCCTCGCCCTCGATCGCCTTGGCCAGCGCGCGGATGCCGAGTCCCGACGTGTTTTCGGAGCGGTAGTCCTCGTCGATGATGACGATCGGAAAGCGGAATTTCATGGGTGGTTCCTGACCGGTGGGAAGGCGTCCGGGGCGAGGCAGCGTCCCCGGCGCTTCGGAAGCCGCGAATTATGGGGCGATTCGGGGGCGCTGGCTATGAATTCACATGCGAAATGACGATCGCACCGGCCCACGCGACGAGGCCGACACCCAGCGGCGTGCGCAGGCGCCGCCCCCACGGCAGGTTCTTTTCCGCCGCCATGACCGCCGCGAGCAGGAGCATCCAGCCCAGGTTTCCGGTGCCGATGACGAACATCAGCAGCATCAGCGCCCAGCAACAGCCGACGCAAAATACGCCGTGGTCGAGCCCGAGTCGAAACGCCTCGCGCGAAGGCGCTTGGCCGTGCCAGCGGGAGGCGACGAACGCGAACGGCGTATGGCATTGCTCGAGGCAGCGGTACTTGAGCGCGCTCCACTGGAAGAGCCCCGCGCCGGCCAGCACCGCCGCGCCGATCATCCAGCCGTTCGCGACGAACCACCCGCTGCGGCCCGCGGCCCAGCGCAACCCCTCGTCGGCGGCATGGGCGACGAGCCCGAAGGCGAGCCACGCCGCGAAGAAGCCGGCGACGACGAGCGCCACGAGCCGTCCGGCGTCCGGCCGATCGCGGGTGATCCGGCGGAAGATCGCGAGCAACGGAAAGGTCGTCGGCAGCATCATCGCCGCGATCATCAGCACCCACGCCGCCGCGTGCAGCAATGCGGGGACGATGATGTCGCCCTGCGGTATGGCGCGGCACAGCGCCGCGAATGCGCCGTCGTCGCCCCAACCGCCGTGCTCGAGGTAGCGGCCGTACGGGCTCGCGCTCCACAACGCGAGCGCGGCCCATGCGGCGACGACCAGCAGGCCCAGCAGCCACCCGACAAGCGCGCCGCGACCGCCGGCGGGAGTCGCCGACGCCGTTGCAGAGCGGACGCCTGGCACGCGCGCGACTAGGACTGGAACACGAACGTGCTTTGCAGCGCGTTATGCCCTTTGAGGTCGAGATCGATGCCGAGCTTTGCGTTCTTCGACGTGTACCGCGGCGCCTTGCCGACGAACACCGGCGCGCCGGGGACGGTCGAGAACACGGTATCCGCGAGCGTCGTCGTCGCGCCGGATGCGCTGACATACGGTTCCAGTTCCGCATAGCCCGCGTCGCCGAGCTTGATGGTGCCGCGTCCGCCCTGGACGGTGAACGTGATCGGAACCTTTTCGACCGAGACCACTTCGCCGATCAGCTTGACGAGTTCGCCCACCGGTCCTCCGGCCTTACCCGTGTACACCTTGAGGATCGCTTCCTCCTGCGCCGGCGTGACGCGGTCGTCCAGGTAGACCGCGGCTCTCCAGTTGCCCTGCAGGATGTTGCCCGGAACGTGCGCGATCAGCGCGATCGTGCGGTCGGCGACGTCGACGCCGTCGATCGTTCCCTTGTCGAAATGCCAGGCGACGATCGTGTCGCAGGTGCCGAAGTCGGGGTCCTCGCCGATCCAGCACGGGCACAGCACGCGGCAGTTGCAGACTTCGAGCAGGCGTCCTTCGAGGCGATATCCCATGGTGAACTCCTTCGATTGTCGGAGGGGAAAACAGTGCCCGCGGCACCGGAGCCCGGTGCCGGCAGACAGACCCGGAATCCTACGCCTGTGGTCGCGGCTGCGCCACGCTGCCTACCGGCGCCCGCCGGCAAGCGCCGCCGACCGCGGATGGGCACGCAGGCGCGCCATGGCCCAGACGCCGAACACCGGCCCGATCGCCAACGGAAGGAATGCGTAGCGCCAGCCCAGCGCCTCGACCAGCCAAGGCATCAGGTGGATGGTGATGAGCGTCAGCGTGAAGCCGAGCGCTGTCTGCACCGTGAGCATCGTGCCGACGCGCTCGCGGTCGGCCAGTTCCGCGATCGAAGCGGAGAACTGCGCCGAATCGGCGACGATGCTGATGCCCCAGATCACGCCCAGCGCAATGAGCAATGCCGGCGTGCCGCCGAACAGGAAGCCGATCGTCGCCGCGCACGTGCCGCTCACCGTCATCGCGGCGATCGTGATCGTCGTGCGCCCGAGGCGATCAGCGAGGAGGCCGGCGCCGACCGAACCGATCGCACCCGCGGCGATCGTGACGAAGGCCGCCAGCTTGGCCGCCGTCGGTGCCGTGTCCGCCGGCAGCGTCAGCGCGAAGCTCGCGTTGAAGAACACGCCGATCCACGCCCACATCGCGTAGAGCTCCCACATGTGGCCGAGATAACCGAGGTTGGCGAGCCGCAGCGGCACGTCGCGCCATGCCGCCAGCGCGGCGCGCGGGTCGAACTTCGGCGTCTGCGCCCGGTTGGGGCCGATTCCTGCCACGCCGATCAACGCGGCGGCCGCGAGCGCACATCCCGACGCGACAAGGAGCGGCGGCCGCCAATCGACGCCGCCGAACGCATTGAACAGGTACGGCGCGGCGGAGCCCAGCGTCAGCGCGCCGACGAGGATGCCGACCATCAACCCCATGTCGCCTTTCGCCCAGGTCGCCGCAAGCTTCATCCCCACCGGATAGATGCCGGCCATGCAGATGCCGGTGACGAAGCGCAGCGCGGGTGCGGCGAGCGACGCCGGGTCGATCGCGAGCAGCAGCGCATTGGCGATTGCCCCGACGCACGCGGACGCGGCAAAGAGCCGGCGCGGATCGACGCGATCGGGGAGCCCGAGGAACGCGCTCGCGAGACAACCGATGACGAACCCGGCCTGCACGCCGCTCGTCAGCGCGGCCTGCGCGAAACCCGACAGCTTGAATTCGGCGACGAGCGCCGGAATGATGGCCGACGCCGAGAACCAGAGCGCCATCGCCGCGACCTGGCAGACCGCGATGATCGCGATCGATGCGGGCTTGGAAGTCGCCAGCGCCATCCAGTGTCCCCGAGAACGCCGCGCCGGCCCTAGATCTTCGGCAGCGTGACGCCCTGCTGGCCCTGGTACTTGCCGCCGCGGTCCTTGTACGACATCTCGCAGACCTCGTCCGACTCGAAGAAGATCACCTGGGCAACACCTTCGTTGGCGTAGATCTTCGCGGGCAAGGGCGTGGTGTTCGAGAATTCCAGCGTCACATGCCCTTCCCACTCCGGTTCGAGCGGGGTCACGTTGACGATGATGCCGCAGCGCGCGTACGTCGACTTGCCGAGGCACACGACGAGCACGTTGCGCGGAATGCGGAAGAACTCGACGGTGCGCGCCAGCGCGAACGAATTGGGCGGGATGATGCACACGTCGCCGGTGAAATCGACGAACGATCCCGCATCGAAGGCTTTCGGATCGACGATCGTCGAGTTGATGTTGGTGAAGATCTTGAATTCGCGCGAGCAGCGGATGTCGTAGCCGTAGCTCGACGTGCCGTACGAGACGATCTTCCTGCCGTCGACCTCGCGCACCTGGCCCGGCTCGAATGGCTCGATCATGCCGGTGGCCTTCGCCATGCGGCGGATCCATTTGTCTGCCTTGATCACTGCGGCTCCCCTGCATTACCGCCGTCATTCCCGCGCAGGCGGGAATCCGGCGACTTTACTGCAACGACACTGGGTCCCCGCCGGCGCGGGGACGACGACGTCAGCACCCTTCGTGTCACGTATTCTGGATGACGATGCTCGGGAACTTGCCCGAGAAATCCTCGGCCTTCTGCGCGACGAACACCGCCGTCTTGCGGGCGATTTCGCGATAGATCTGCGCGATCTGGCCGTCGGGATCGGCGACGACCGTCGGGCGGCCGGCGTCGGTCTGCTCGCGGATGCGGATGTCGAGCGGCAAGGCGCCCAGGAACGGCACGTCGTAGTCGGCGCACATCTTCGCCGCGCCCCCCTCGCCGAAGATCGCCTCGGCGTGGCCGCAATTCGAGCAGATGTGCATGCTCATGTTCTCGACGATGCCGACGATCGGCACACCGACCTTTTCGAACATCTTGAGCCCCTTGCGCGCGTCGAGTAGCGCGATGTCCTGCGGCGTGGTCACGATCACCGCGCCCGTGACCGGCACCTTTTGCGACAGCGTGAGCTGGATGTCGCCGGTGCCGGGCGGCATGTCGACGATGAGGTAGTCGAGGTCGCGCCAGTGAGTGTCCTTCAGCAGCTGCTCCAGCGCCTGCGTCACCATCGGGCCGCGCCAGACCATCGGCGTGTCGACGTCGATCAGGAAGCCGATCGACATCGCCTGCAGCCCGTAGGCTTCGAGCGGCTCCAGCGTCTTGCCGTCCTTGGACTCGGGGCGGCCGGAGATGCCCAGCATCATCGGCTGCGACGGGCCGTAGATGTCGGCGTCGAGAATGCCGACCTGCGCGCCCTCGGCGGCCAGCGCCAGCGCCAGGTTGACGGCGGTGGTCGACTTGCCCACGCCGCCCTTCCCGCTCGCGATCGCGATGATGTTCTTGATGCCCGGAACGAGCTTCACTCCGCGCTGCACCGAATGCGACGTGACCTTCTGCGAAATGTTGACCGTGACCCGGCCCGCGCCCGGCAGCGCCGCGAGTGCGTCGACGATCAGCTTGCGCTGCGCGTCGTGCTGCGTCTTCGCGGGATAGCCGAGCTGGATGTCGACGATGGCGTCGGCGCCATCGACTCGAACCTGCTTCACAGCCTTGCCGCTCACAAAATCCTTTCCCGTGATGGGATCGGTCAGCGTCTTCAGGCGCGCCTGGATGTCGGCCTCGGTGATGGCCATCGGTAGTGTTGCTCCGGTTGAAGGCAAGGAAAAGACTTCGATTCTAGCCAAATTCGCGTCGCACCGATATTCGGGAATGGGTCGCTTTGCTAGAATCGGCACTTCTCCCTCCCCCGCGCAAGGTTTTCCGCGATGTCCGCGCCCTCCGCCGTTCCCTCCGGCCGCCGCAAGCTGTTCGTCACGACGGCGCTGCCGTATGCGAACGGCCCGTTCCATATTGGCCACGTCATGGAGTACATCCAGGCCGACATCTGGGTGCGCTTCCAGCGGATGCAGGGGCACGAGGTCCACTTCGTCGGCGCCGACGACACGCACGGCGCGCCGATCATGCTCCGGGCCGAAGCCGAAGGCATCACGCCGCAGGCGCTGGTGGCGAGGATCGCGGCGACGCGCCCCAAAGTTCTCGAGGGGTTTCACCTCGGCTTCGATCACTGGCACTCGACCGATTCGCCGGAGAACGTCGAGCTGTCGCAGGACATCTACCGCAAGCTCAAGGCCCGGGGTTTGATCGACAGCCGGTCGGTCGAGCAGTTCTTCGACCCCGTGAAGGCGATGTTCCTGCCGGACCGCTACATCAAGGGCACGTGCCCGAAGTGCGGCACCAAGGACCAGTACGGCGACGCGTGCGAGAACTGCAGCTCGACCTACGCGCCGACCGACCTCATCGACCCGTACTCGACGCTCACCGGCGTGCGCCCGGAACTCAAATCGTCGATGCATCTTTTCTTCCGGCTGTCGGACCCGACGATCGTCGCGTTTCTCCGGCAATGGACCCGCGGACCCGCGCCGGGACAATCGCTGCAGCCGGAAATCCTGAACAAGATCCGCGAGTGGCTGGGCGACGAAGGCGGCCCCGACAAGCTGACCGACTGGGACATTTCGCGCGACGCGCCGTACTTCGGCATCCCGATTCCCGACGAGCCCGGCAAGTACT
>JBDTLY010000220.1:0-5948 GCA_039934535.1 Casimicrobiaceae bacterium
CGTGGGCTTCTGCTTCATCCCGGGCTCCATGCCGCCACCCTGGACCATGAAGCCGTCGATCACGCGATGGAAAATCGTGTTGTCGTAGTGTCCGTCGCGGACGTACTGCAGGAAGTTCGCGACCGACGCCGGCGCGTTCGCAGCATCGAGGTCGAGCGTGATGTCGCCGTGGTTCGTGTGGAGGATGACCATTGCGAACTCCTACTTGGCGTCGACGACAACGGCTTTGGTGATGATGACCTTCTCCGCCGGAACATCCTTGGGGAACGGGCCGCCGGCGCCGGTGGGCGCCTTGGCGATCTTGTCGACGACGTCCATGCCCGAGACGACCTTGCCGAACACCGTGTAGCCGATGCCTTGCGGATCCGGCGAGCGGAAATTCAGGAACTTGTTGTCCGCGACGTTGATGAAGAACTGCGACGTCGCCGAGTTGGGGTCCGACGTGCGCGCCATCGCGAGCGTTCCCGGAACGTTCAGGAGGCCCGCCTTGCTCGACATCTCGGCCTCGTTGACGACCGGCGCCTTCGTCGGCTTCTGCTTGAAGTCGGCGGTGAACCCGCCGCCCTGGATCATGAAGCCGGGGATCACGCGATGGAACTGCGTGCCGTCGAACTGCCCGGACTTGACGTAGTCGAGGAAGTTGGCGACCGATTTCGGTGCGGCGTCGGGATAGAGCTCGACGCGGATCTTGCCGGCCGTGGTGTCGAATTCGACCTGCGGATTCGCGGCCAGCGCGGCGAGGGCGAACGCGACGCCGAGCGCGGCGGTCGCCATGAGGAAAAAGCGGCGGATCATGATGAGGCTCCTGAAGTTGCGATTGAATTGACGAAGCTGCGGACGGTGTTGCGGATGACTACGGTTTCGGCGTGGCGCCGGTCGATGCGGCCGCGGCGGGCTTCGGCGCCGGCGCGACGAGCTCGCGCGCGAGGACGAGCTTTGCCGCGGCCGTCTTGTTGGTGCGATCGAGTTTCGATGCGGTCGCATATTCTGCCGCGCCCAGGCGAATGTAGATGTCGCCGAGGTTCTCGTGCGCCACCCCCCAGTCGGGAGACGCTTTCACGGCGGATTCGAGCGCGATGCGCGCGCCCTCGTATTCGCCCTTCTGCGCCTGGAGCACGGCCAGGTTGTTGTACGGTTCCGGCAACTCGGGGTAGTCCTCGATCAGCGCCTGGAACGTCGCGATCGCGGCGGCGTCCTGGCCCTGTTCCGTTTGCACGACGCCCTTGAGGAAGCGCGCCTGCGGCTCGCGCGGACGTTGCGCGAGAAGGACGTCGAGCTTCACGTTCGCGTTCGCGAATTGGCGGTCCTTGACCATGGCGGAGGCTTCGCGCAGCCCTTGTGCATACTGCTTGCGCGCCTCTTCGGTGAGGTCTCGGCCGTCCTGCGCCACGGCGGACGCCGCGGCGAGCACGGCGTAAATGCAAAACAGGATCGGGAAGGGACGGAGCATCGGGATATTGACCGGATAAGGCGCGCCATTTTAACAGGAACCGGCGGCGTCCTTCGCCAGGCGCGAGACCGTGGCGTCGATCAGCCGGCGGGCGATCGACACGCTGGGCGGCAGCTTCGGCACGGCGTCGAACGCGAACCAGCGCGCCTCCGCGATCTCGGTGTCGTCGGGACGCACCTCGCCGCCCGCGTATTCGGCGGTGAACGCGATCATCAGCGAGTGCGGAAATGCCCACGACTGGCTCGCGAAGTAGTCGAGCCTGCCGATTTCGACGCCGACTTCCTCTCTCACCTCGCGGCGGATGCAATCCTCGATCGTCTCGCCCGGTTCGACGAAGCCCGCGAGCGCGCTGAACATCGCCGGCGGAAAACGGTGCGCGCGCGCGAGCAGGACCTCAGAGCCGCGCGTCACGAGGACCATCATCGCCGGCGATACGCGGGGGTACGCGACCAGACCGCAGGCCGGGCATTCCTTCGCGCGCTCGCCCGACTTGTCGAGGGTCGCCGTGCCGCAGCGGCCGCAGAAGCGGTGCGTGGCGTCCCATTCGACGATCTGGCACGAGCGCGCGGCGAGCGCGAGCAGCGCATCGGGCAGCACGAAGAACAGCGAGCGAAGGCCGGCGTAACGCCAACCCGGCGGCTCCGCGGCACTGTCCGGCAACCCTACCGCGATGCAATCGACGCCGTCGAGTGCGCCCAGATAGTGCGGCGTGCCAGCGAGGCCGAGTGCGGGGAGCTCGCTCCAGGCGGGAAGGCGCGGTGGGGCTTCACCCGGCGTGCCGTTGCCCGTGACCAGTACTTTGTCGCCGCGGAACGCGAACGCGATCGCGCCGGCGTCGAGCTTCGCGGGAAGGACGTGCGCGGGCGCGAACCCCTCCGGCGTATGCACCTGACGCGCGCTTTCCGGTTACGCGAGCTTGAGCGGCAGGTTGCGCAACCGCTGCCCCGTCGCCGCGGCGAGGGCATTGGCCACGGCCGGCGCGATCGGCGGCACGCCGGGCTCGCCGACGCCGGTCGGCTTTTCCGTCGACGGGACGATGTAAACGTCGACCTTCGGCATTTCGTTGATCCGCAGCACCGGGTAGTCGTGGAAATTCGACTGCTCGATCTCGCCGTCCTTCAGCGTGATCTTTCCGTAGAGTGCCGCGGAAAGGCCGAAGCCGATGCCGCCCTCCATCTGCGAGCGCACGACGTCCGGATTCACGACGGTGCCGCAGTCGACGGCGCAGACGACGCGGTCGACGCTGAACGACTTGTCGGGCTTGACCGTGACTTCCGCGACCTCGGCGACGATGGTGTTGAAGGATTCGTGAACCGCCACGCCGCGTCCGCGCTTTGCGCCGGCCTTTCCGGTGGCGAGTGGCGAACCCCACCCGGCCTTCTCCGCCGCGAGCGCCAGCGCTGCAAAGTGCCGTGGATGCTTGCGGAGCAGCGCTTTGCGGAACTCGACGGGATCCTTGCCGGCCGCCACGGCGAGCTCGTCGATAAACGTTTCCGTGGAGAACGCCGTGTGTGTCGAGCCGACGGAGCGCCACCACAGCACCGGCACGCCGACGACGGGGGAGTGCAGGTCGACGGTCACATCGTCGATCCGGTAGGGGAGGTTCGACGCGCCCTCCACGCTCGTGGTGTCGACGCCATCCTTGATCATCATTTTCTCGAACGGCGTCCCGGACATGATCGACTGGCCGACGATCCGGTGCTGCCAGCCGGCGATGTTTCCGTTCGCGTCGAGTCCCGCTTTCAGCGTGTGCAGATACGCCGGCCGGTAATAGCCCGCCTTCATGTCGTCCTCGCGCGTCCACACGAGCTTGACGGGAATGCCCAGCTTGCCCTGAGTCGCAAGGCCCTTCACGATGGTCGCGGCTTCGATCAGGTAATCGGCGCTGGGATTCGCGCGGCGCCCGAAGCTGCCGCCCGCGAACAGCGTGTTGATCCTGACCTGCTCGGGCTTGAGACCCACGACCTGAGCGATGGCCTGCTGGTCGGGCGTCTGGAACTGCTCGCCATTCCAGACTTCACACCCCGTCGCGTCGAGCTTGATCACGAGGTCGAGCGGCTCCATCGCCGCATGCGCGAGATACGGGAATTCGTAAGTCGCCTCCAACTTTTTCGGCGCGCCCGCCATCACCTTGGCCGAATCGCCGTCGTTGCGCGCGACCTTGCCCGGCGTCCCCGCGAGCCGGCGGTACTCGGCGAGGATTTCCGACGACGAGGCCTTGAATCCGGTGGTCTCGTCCCACTCGACCTTGAGCGCGTCGCAGCCCTTTTTCGCGGCCCAGAAGCTGGTGGCGACGACGGCGACGCCGTTGGGGACTTCGACGATGTGCCGAACGCCGGGCACGCCGGAGACGGCCTTGACGTCGTAGGTCTTGAACCGCTGGCCGAACCGCGGCGGATGCGCGACGACGGCCGTCAGCATGCCGGGCAGGTTGACGTCCTGCGTGAACTGCGCGGTGCCGTTCGACTTGGCCTTCGAGTCGGTGCGCGGAACGTGCTTGCCGATGAAGACGAAGTCCTTCGCCTCCTTGAGCTTGACGCTCGCCGGCACCGGCTCCCTCGCAGCGGCGGCGGACAGCTCGCCAAAGCTCGCCTTCTTTCCGTTCGCGTGGAACACGACGCCGTTTTTCACCTGGATCGAATCGGGCGGCACGCTCCACTGTTTCGCCGCGGCCGCGACCAGCATCGCGCGCGCCGCCGCGCCGGCCTGCCGGTACTGCTCGAACGAGTTGGCCATCGACGACGAGCCGCCGGTCATCTGCGCGCCAAAGGTGGTGTGTCCGTAACGGCTTGCATCGGCGGGCGCGCCCGTCGCGCGGATTTGCGACCACGCGGCGTCGAGCTCCTCGGCGACGAGCGTGGGCAGGCCGGTGTAAGTTCCCTGTCCCATCTCGAGGTGCTTGACGATCACCGTAACCGTGTTGTCGGTGCCGATGATCAGGAACGCGTTCGGCTCGATCGCGGCGGCCTTGGCAGGCGCCTGCGCGCCGGCACGCCCGGTCCAGATGCCGAGTGTGAGGCCGGCGCCGGCGGCGGCGGTCACCTTGAGGAATACCCGGCGGCTCACGGTCGCCGGGACGGAATCGCGGGGGTGCATGCGCATGGGGTTCATCGCGATCTCCGGTCAGGCCAGGGTTTTCGCCGCTTCATGGATCGCGGCGCGGATGCGCACGTACGTGGCGCAGCGGCAGAGGTTGCCGCCCATTGCGGCGTCGATGTCGGCATCGGTGGGCTTCTTTTTCTTCGCGAGCAGCGCCGCCGCGGACATCACCTGTCCCGATTGGCAAAAGCCGCACTGCGGCACGTCGAGCTTTTCCCACGCGGCCTGCACCGCCTGCGCCTCCTTTGTCTTGAGGCCCTCGATGGTCGTGATTTCGGCGCCCGTCTTGATCGACGACAGCTGCACCTGGCAGGAGCGCGTCGGCTGGCCTTCGATGTAGACGGTGCATGCGCCGCACAGCGCCATCCCGCACCCGAACTTGGTGCCGGTCAGATTGAGGTTGTCGCGCAGGATCCACAGCAGAGGCGTATCGCCGGGGACGTTGGCGGCGATGTCGACGCGGTCCTTGTTGACGAAAAAAGTCGGCATGGCGTGCTCCGGGGCTGACGGTCGTGAGGGGCGCAGGCCCGACGCCCGCGGCGAATCCGCAATGATAGGCGAAACCGCGGATCGGCCCAACCTCGGCGGCGGCGATATCGATCCGGCGGGCAGGGAATCGCCGGCGCCATCGGCTATAATTATCGATTGCCACGAAGGACAAGCCCCGCCATGGAAGCCGAACGCGTCAACCAGATCGCCGCCTCGCTCGCGGACCTGCGGCAGCGCACGGCCGAGCTGCGGAGGTATCTTTGACTTCGATGTGAAAGCGGTGCGCCTCGAGGAAGTCACGCGCGAGCTCGAAGATCCGAAGATCTGGGACGATCCCAAACGCGCGCAGGAACTCGGCAAGGAGCGCAAGGCGCTCGAAGGCGTCGTCGGCACGCTGACCCGGCTCGATGCGGGACTGAAGGACAGCAGCGAGCTGTTCGACCTCGCGAAAACGGATGCCGACGATGCGACGCTGGAAGCGGTCGCAACGGACGTCGCAGCGATCGAGAAGGCCGCCGCCGATCTCGAGTTCCGGCGGATGTTCTCCGATCCGATGGACCCCGCCAACTGCTTCTTCGACATTCAGGCGGGCTCCGGCGGCACCGAAGCGCAGGACTGGGCCGCGATGCTGCTGCGGATGTACCTCCGCTACTGCGAACGCAAAGGTTATCGAACCGAGCTGCTCGAGGAAACGTCAGGCGAAATCGCCGGCATCAAGAGCGCCTCGGTGAAGGTCGAGGGCGACTATGCGTACGGCTATCTGCGCAGCGAAGTCGGCGTGCACCGGTTGGTCCGCAAGAGCCCGTTCGACTCCAACGCGCGGCGGCACACGTCGTTCGCGAGCGTGTTCGTCTATCCCGAAGTCGACGACTCGATCGAGGTCGACATCAATCCCGCCGATCTCCGCATC
>JBDTLY010000221.1:0-5911 GCA_039934535.1 Casimicrobiaceae bacterium
CCCGGAGCTCATGGGCGCCGGGCGATTGTGTGTCGATTCTATAGGATCGCAGCGCGATATTGTTGCGAGCATAATCGCGCCTGTGGAAACCACGTCTGCTTCCGACGGCTCTGTCTTGCCGCCGGGGGCCTCCCCGGCGGCGGCGGCGGACTCCGCGCTCGTGGCGACGGCCAAGGCGGTGGTTCCCTCGGCGCTGCGCCGCGATTTCGCCGGCGGCATGGCCAGTGCGGCAACGAACCTCGGTCTCGCACTCTCGCTCGGGATCCTCGCCTTCGCGCCGCTCGGACCCGCCTACTTTCATGTCGGCGTCTACGCGGGCTTTGCCGCCGCGATCTGGGGGCATCTCGTCGCCGGACTCTTCGGCGGCGCCGCGCATCCCGGAAGCGGCCCGCGGCCCGCCGCCACGCTGATCCTCGCGAGCCTCGTGGCGGTGCTCGCCGCGGATCCGGCGCTGGCACCGTCGGCGACACAGGGACCGGGAACCATCGTCGCCATCGCCGGCGCGACCGTGGTGCTCGCCGGAGTGCTGCAGATCGTCCTCGGCGCTTTCGGCGCCGGCAACTCCGCGCGCTTTGTCCCCTACCCGTTCGTCGCCGGCTTCATGTGCGGCGCGTCGGCGCTCATCATCATCGGGCAACTCGCGCCGCTCGCGGGCATCGAGCGCGCGGACATTGCGCACGGCGCGTTCGCTGCGTGGCGCGCAGTGCAACCCGCAACGCTCTTCGTGGGTCTCGCGACCGCCGCGACGATCTGGGCCATCGGTGCGCGCGCGAAACGCCTGTCCGCGCCGCTCATCGGCCTTTTGGCCGGAAGCGTCCTCTACTATGCGATCGCGTTGCTCGATCCCGCCGCGCGGCTGGGCCCCGTGGTCGGCGCAATTCCCGGCGGCCTGCCGTTTCCGATCGCGCTGCTGCCGCTGTCGCAGGTGCCCTGGGACCTTCTCGTGCGGCATGGGCAGATCATCCTGACGACGGCGGGCCTGATCGCGTTCATCGGCACGGTCGACGGGCTGTTCGCGGCGGTCGCCATCGACAACGCCACGGACGGGCGCCACAAGACGAAGCGCGAGGTCGTCGCGCACGGCCTCGCCAATGTCGTCTCGGGCATGTGCGGCGGCGTACCGGTCGTCCTGTCGCGCTCGGTCGCGCTGGCGAGCTGGAACGCGGGCGGGCGCTCGCCGTTCACGACGTTGTTCTCGGCGTTGCTGTTGGCGTTCGCGCTCACGGTCGGGGGCCGGCTGCTTGGCCTCGTGCCGATGGCGGTCGTTGCCGGACTGATGGTCACGCTCGGTCTCGCACTCATCGACAACTGGACGACCGGCCTCGCCGGCCGCCTGCGGCGGAAAGGGGCGCTGCGCGAAAGTGCGCTGCTCTGGAGCTTGGCGACGGTCGTCGTCGTCGCGTTCGCCGAAGTCCTCTTCAGTTTCATGCCGGCCATCGGCGTCGGCTTCCAGCTTTCCGGCCTGCTGCTCTATCTCGGCATGAAGCGCTCGCTCGTGCGCAGCGTCGTCGACGGCAACGTGCGTCCTTCGCGCCGGGTCTGGGGCGGCGAGGATGCCGAGCGCGTGCGGGCGGCGCGGCAGCGCATCCGCGTCATCGAGCTCGAGGGCGCGCTGTTCTTCGCCAGCGCCGAACGGCTGATCGAGCGCGTCGAGCCGCTGGCCGGAATCGCCGATGTCGTCATCCTCGACTTTCGCCGCGTCACCGTGATCGACGCCACCGGCGCGCTGCTGATCGAGAGCATCGCGCGCCGCCTCTCCTCCCGCGGAACCAGGGTGCTGCTCGCCGGCGTGACGCCGCAGGGACGGCACGGCGCGACGCTGATCGCGCACGACGCCTTCCGCGACGCCGGGTCGCGGCACTGGTTCCGCGACGCCGACCAGGCGGTGGAATGGGCGGAGCGCGCAATCCTCGAGGCGCGCGGCCATGCCGAACCCGCGGCCGTCCCGCTCGCCGCATTCCCGCTGCTGGAACGACTGTCGCCGGAGGAGCTGAAACGCATCGAGCATCATTTCGTGCGCCGCGACTGTGCCGGCGGCGAAGTGCTCTTCCAGGAGAACGACCCCGGCGACCGGCTGTGCCTCCTCGCCCGCGGCGCGGTCGAGATCTCGATCATCGTGCCCGGCGGCGCGCGCGCGCGCATCGTGACCAACGCCGAAGGATCGCTGTTCGGCGAAATGGCACTCCTCGACGGGCGCCCGCGCTCGGCGAGCGCGCAAGCGGTGGGCGACGCGGTGGTCTTCGAGCTCACGCGCACGGCGCTCGACGAAATCGCGGCCCGCGAGCCGGAGATCATGATCAGGCTGATGACGAACCTCGCGAAGATCCAGTCGATTCGCATGCGCGAGACCAACGAAATATTGCGTCAGCTCGAGGATTCCCGCGGCTGACGTAATGGATCGCGACCCGCGCCCGACAAAATCGCCATGAACCGGATTTCCACGGATGTCGCCGTCATCGGCGCCGGGACCGCCGGCCTCGCCGCCTACCGTACCGCGACTGCCGCCGGCAAGCGTGCCGTCCTGATCGAGGGCGGCCCGTACGGCACGACCTGCGCGCGCGTGGGCTGCATGCCGAGCAAGCTGCTGATCGCGGTGGCGGAGGCTGCGCATGCGCCGGCGCGATGGGCGGAATTCGGGCTGCGGCTCGATGGCGCGGTCCGGATCGACGGCCCTGCCGTAATGGCGCGGGTGAAGCGTGAGCGCGACCGCTTCGTTGGCTTCGTGCTGGACAGCGTCGAGGCGATTCCCGAAGCAAATCGAATCCGCGGCCATGCCCGCTTCATCGACGACCGCACGTTGCAGGTCGACGACCACACCTCCGTGGCGTTCGGCACCGCGGTGATCGCAACCGGCTCGTCTCCGTCGATCGTGCCCTTCCTGCGCGGACTCGGCGACCGGCTGCAGGTCAGCGACGACGTGTTCGACTGGAACGACCTGCCGGGCTCAATCGCGATATTCGGCCCTGGCGTCATCGGCCTCGAGCTGGGACAGGCGCTCAATCGCCTCGGCGTGCGCGTGCTGATGTTCGGACGCGACTGCCACGTCGGGCCGCTGAGCGATCCGGCAGTTCGAGCCTATGCGACGCGCGCATTCGCCGCGGAGTTCGCCCTCGATGCCGACGCCGACGTCCGCACGATCGAGCGAACCGGCGACGCGGTGAGCCTGCGCTACCGCGCGCCCGACGGCACCGAGCGCACGGAAACCGTCGACTACGTCATCGCGGCAACGGGCCGCGCGCCGAACGTGCAGGCACTCGGCCTCGAGAACACGACGCTCGCGCTCGACGGGTCGGGAGTGCCGCTCCACGATCGCACGACCATGCAATGCGGCGCGCATGGAATCTTCATCGCCGGCGACGCGAGCGACGACCGCGCGCTGCTGCACGAAGCGGCCGACGAGGGGCACATCGCGGGCCAGAACGCCGCGCGCTTTCCCGGCGTTGTCCCCGGATTCCGCCGCACGCCACTCGGCGTCGTGTTCACCGATCCGCAGCTTGCCATGGCCGGAACGCGCCACGCCGATCTCGCGCCCGGCACCTTCGTCACCGGTGCGGTTTCGTTCGAAAAACAGGGGCGGAGCCGGATGATGCTGCGCAATGTCGGCCTTCTGCACATTTATGCGGAGACTGCGACCGGCCGCATCGCCGGCGCCGAGATGATCGGCCCGGACGCCGAGCACCTCGCGCATCTTCTGGCGTGGGCGATCCAGTCGGAGATGACGGTCGCGCGCGCGCTCACGATGCCCTTCTATCATCCGGTCGTCGAGGAAGGCCTGCGCACCGCGCTGCGCCACGCGCAGGAAAGACTCACGGCCGCGGGACTTTCCGCGGCAGCCTAGAAGCGCGGCTACAAGCCCTTGGCAGGCGAAGCGGATCGCGCGGAGCGCGGCACCGATTTGCGGCGACGCGCCCGCCGCGGCGGATTGGCCGCGAGCCCGGCCAGCAGCGTGTCGATGAACACCGGCGCCGTGCGCTCGAGGTCGTGCGCTGCCGGGTGCTGCACCCACTCGTGCATCACGCCGACCATGAAGGCCTTCAGCAACGCCGCCGAGAGCGTGGGATCGGTGTCGGCCGGAAGCTGCCCGCGCGCGATCGCCTGCTCGAGGAGCCCGATCACCTGCCGCCGGCAGCCTTCGTCCGCCGACCGCTGGCGCACGGCCACAGGGGCGAGCTCGGCGGTGAATTCGCACTTGTGGAACATCACGTCGAACACGGCCTGCGTGCGCGCGTCGCAGGCAAGGCGCGTCAATCCCAGCACCGCCATGTCGCGCAGCGTGCCGAGCGGATCGGCGCACCGGCCGCCGCCGGCGCACCCCAGCATCGCCTCCATCGGCATCGCCGCGCGCTCGCACATCGCTTCGAACAGCTCGGCCTTGTCGCGGAAATGCCAGTAGATCGCGCCGCGCGTGAGGCCCGCGGCCTGCGCGACGTCGGCGAGCGTGGAGTGCGCGACGCCCTTGCCGCGGAACACCTGCTCCGCCGCATCGAGCAACGCCTCTCGCGTCGCCGCCGCCTCTGCCCGTGTCTTGCGCGCCATCGGAGTCCTGGTTAAGGGGGTCGTGCCCTGTCCACCCCTTCCGTTGAAGAAGGGGGTTGCAAACATCCACGAATGTATGTAATTTTGGCGGCTTCGTCAAGGTGCGCGCCGATCCAGAATGCGCGCCGTACGCTGCCCCGGAGCCACCCATGCCCGCCCCCGCTCTCCGCGTCCCCGCCGCACGCCGTGCCGCGTTCGCTGCATCCGTCCTCGCGCTGTCTATCCTCGCCGCCTGCGACAAGCCGCAGCAAGGCGGCTTTCCCGGCATGCCGCCCGCGCAGGTGACGACGATCACCGTCGAGCCGAAGACACTTCCCGTGAGCTATGAGTACGTCGGCCAGACGACCGGCTCGAAGGAAGTCGAGGTGCGCGCGCGGGTCACCGGCATCCTCGAGCAGAAATATTTCCAGGAAGGCGCGGCGGTGAAACAGGGGCAGCGACTCTTTGCCATCGACCCGAAGCCGCTGCAGGCGCAGGCCGCCGCGGCGGAGGCCGACGTCGTGCGCGCGCAGGCGCAAAAGGCCCAGGCCGATCGCGAGTCCGCGCGCTTGAAGCCGCTCGCCGAGCGCAAGGCGATCGGGCAGAAGGAAGCCGACGATGCCGCGTCGAACGCCGAATTCGCCTCGGCCAACGTCCGCTCCGCGGAAGCCAAGCTGCGGGAAGTGCAGCTCAATCTCGCCTACACGAACGTGACGGCCCCCATCACGGGCCTCACGAGCCGGGCGCCGAAGTCGGAGGGCAGCCTCGTGAATGCCAACGACACGCTCCTGACGACGATCTGGCAGGTGCATCCGATCTGGGTGCCGTTCGCGATTCCCGAGGGAGACCAGCTCGGGCTGCAGAAGCAGGTCGCGGCGGGCCGGCTCTCGCTGCCGAAGGACAACGCTTTCGACGTCACGATCAAGCTGACCGACGGCACGGTGTTCCCGCGCCAGGGCCGCATCAACTTCGCCGACTCGCGCGTTAACCCGTCGACCGGCTCGGTCGAGTACCGCGCCGAAATACCGAACGCCGACGGCGCCCTGAAGCCCGGGCAGTTCGTCCGCGTGAAGCTTGCCGGCGCCAAGCGCACCAGCGCGTTCGCCGTGCCGCAGATCGCCGTGCTCGACGGCGCGCAGGGCAAGTTCGTCTACGTCGTCGACAAGGACAAGGACGGCAAGGACATCGCCGCGGTCCGCTTGATTACGCTCGGCGAATGGGTCGACGCGCCCGACGCGAAGGACGGCAACCTGTGGATCGTCGAGAGCGGGTTGAAGGCCGGCGACCGCGTGATCGTCGACGGCATCGCGAAGCTGAGGCCGGGCGCGCCGGTGGTGCTTGGCGGCGCGCCGGGTGCGGCAGGCGGTCCTCCGGGCGCCGACGCGCCGGCAAAGAA
>JBDTLY010000222.1:0-5884 GCA_039934535.1 Casimicrobiaceae bacterium
GCCGAATTCGACGGCCACGGTTGCGTCAAACCATTGGAAAAGCATCCTGGTGATCCCTCGGTGATAGTGTTCGGAGATGGCCGATTATCAACCGGCCCGGCCGTGGCGCGCAAATTGCTCCAACACGCCGCGGTCTGGCGCGTGCCGCGAGCTTCGTGGAAAATCCATTCATTGCATAGACGGCAGTCCCCGCCGAACCGGGAAGGATTGTTTACGTGACTTCGAACTCTCAGCTATTCGGATTCCTGGGCCTAGCCCGAATGATGGATTCGGCGGGCGGCCTCTCCGTGCTCGGCCCACGGATGGAATCCCGCGTCGCGGACGATCCAGCCGATGCCAACGCATTGCTGGACCTCTCGACACTGGTGTTCTTCACGGCAAACCCCGACATGCGAGCGTTTGCGCTCGAATACCAGCGACGCGCACTCCAGCTCCGTCAGGTTTATCGCCTCGCGCCGCCGGCGAATCCCGCTCGGCTCGAGCTCCTCGTGCTAATGGCCCCGGGCGACATGACGTCCAATACGCCGGCGGATTGCCTGCTCGAAGGCGCCGACATCGATGTGACGCTCGTCTATGTGCTGCCTGACCGACCCTTGCCGACACCCTTGCCGCGACACGATGTGATTTTCGTGGCTATCGGGGAGTCGGGCGCCAACCAGGTACTGCTGCGCCAGCTGCGTGATCTGCCGCGCAATTCGGCGAAGCCTGTCGTGAACGCACCCGACCGGATCGCACGTTTGACCCGGGATCGGGTCTCCGAACTGCTCAGCTCCGTACCTGGCGTGGCAATGCCAGCGACGGTGCTGGCCGACCGGGAAAGCCTGCTCAAGGTCCAGAGACGCGAAATGCCGCTCCACGAGGTCATGGCTGGCGGCAGGTTCCCGCTCATCGTGCGCCCTCCCGATTCCCAAGGCGGAAAGGATCTCGTCAAAATTGACAGCGTGGAGGAGCTGTCGGCTTATCTCGTCCGCCTGCCGAATGAAGGATTCTATATCTCCAACTTCATTGACTACCGCTCCCAAGACGGGCAATTCAGAAAATACCGGGTCGTGCTGGTCGATGGCCGATCATTTGCCTGCCATCTGGCGATTTCGACGAACTGGATGATTCACTACGTCAACGCGGACATGGATGCGAGCGCTGAGAAGCGGCAGGAAGAGGCACGATTTTTCGCCGATTTCGAAATCGGGTTCGCGGCAAGGCATCGCCAAAGCCTCCAGTCGATTCATGACCTGCTGGGGCTCGACTATTTCGGCATCGACTGCGCCGAGACGTCTGACGGCAAGCTACTCGTGTTCGAGGCCGACAACGCCGCCATCGTCCATGCGTTCGACGATGCGGAGATGTATCCCTACAAGCCGCCGGCGATGCAGAAGATCTTCGCGGCGTTTCGCGCGATGCTCGCTGGTCGCGCACGCGGCGCGGAATCGGGCCAACCGGGCACGGCGGTTGCGCACTGCAACCTGGCCAACGCACTGGCGGAACAGGGCAAGCTGGACCAAGCGGTCGAGAGCTACCTCGAGGCGCTCTCCCTCAGGCCCGACTACTGGGTAGCGCACTTCAACCTCGGGAATGTCCTTAGGGACCAGGGCAATCTGGACGAGGCGCTCGCGAGCTACCGCAAGACGATTGCCCTCAAGCCCGATTTTGCCGAGGCGCACAACAATGCAGGGCTCGTGCTCCAGGCTCAGGGCCGCCGAGTCGAAGCTGTCGACAACTACCGCAAGGCCATTTCGCTCAACCCGGGACTCGGCGTCGCCCACAACAATCTTGCCCTTGCGTTAAGCGAACTGGGGCAGCTCGATACCGCCGTGGCGAGCTACCAGCGTGCGCTCGAACTGGACCAAGCCCCCGCGTTCAAGGCGAACTTCGTCCAGTGCATCAAGAATCACGTCACTATCGAGAACACTGACTCGATCCGACGCCTCGTCGTCCGTGCCATATCGGAATCCTGGGCTTGGAAATCGGAGTTGATCGCCATAAGCACCCGTCTCATCAAGGCCGATGAGGACATCAGCGATTGCATCGAGCGCGCGTCAAGCGCGTGGCCCGAGCGACTAAGTGGAGACGAGTTGTTTGGCCCCGCCGGTATTGCGGCCCTCTCGAGCGATCCGTTGCTTCGGGCAGTGCTCGAAAACTTTCCAGTCGCGGACGTCGCGCTGGAGCGATGCCTGACAATGGCGAGGCAGGCTTTGCTGGACGCCGCCATAGCCGGTGAGGATCCTCCGACCGATGCTCTCGCTTTCTACTCCGCGCTTGCCCAGCAGTGCTTCATCAACGAGTACATCTTCTCCCCGACCGACAAGGAACTCGCGCGCGCGCAATCGCTGCGCGGAAAGCTTGTCGCTGCGCTCGCGTTCGGAAATGCCGTTCCGGAATACTGGATCGCGGCAGTCGCATCGTATTTCCCGCTTCTGTCGATTCCCGGTTCGGACGCGCTCCTGCATCGGTCGTATCCTGACTCTGTCGTGGCGTTGCTGACGCAGCAGATAGCCGAGCCCCTGGAGGAAAGAGGCGACCGCGTCGGGATGCCGATGCTCACTGCCATCGAAGCGGGCGTGTCGAGTGCTGTAAGGCAGCAGTATGAGGAAAATCCGTACCCGAGATGGGTGAAATTGCCACCCCCAGGCAAGGCACTTATCATTGATCTCGACTTGCGCAAGCGCTTTCCTCGTGCGTCATTTCGCCCGCTCGGCAAGGGTGGCGATATCGACGTTCTCATTGCCGGTTGCGGCACTGGCGGGGAGTCAATCGACTTGGCACAGAACTTCCCCGGCGCGCGGCTGCTTGCGGTCGATTTGAGCTTGTCGAGCCTCTGCTACGCAAAAAGGAAGACACGCGCGGCCGGCTTGAAAAACATCGAATATGCCCAGGCCGACATCATGAAGATTCGCTCCATCGGCCGCACGTTCGACGTTATCTCGTCAGTGGGCGTGCTGCATCATCTGGCAGACCCGCTAGCGGGTCTGCGCGAGCTGCTGTCCCTGCTTCGACCCGGCGGATTCATGCGCCTCGGCCTGTACAGTCAATGTGCCCGCCGCGAAGTGGTCGCGGCAAGGCAGCACATCTTGAAGCGCGGCTATACGCCAAGCCCGGAAGACATTCGGCGATGCCGGCAAGACCTCATGACGAGAGACACGGAATTCGCCCACCTGAGCTTGTCAGGCGATTTCTATTCGATGAGCGAATGTCGCGACCTTTTGTTTCACGTTCAGGAGCACCGGTTCACGTTGCCTCAGATCAAGGAGGCGCTTCAAAACACAGGCCTGGAATTCATCGGATTCACTCTCGACCCTCGCGTCATTCGGAACTATGCGGAGCGCCATGGGGACGACGCGGCACAGACTGACCTCGACTCGTGGCACCGCTTCGAGACGGCGTTCCCCGATACATTTGCCGGCATGTACCGATTCTGGGTCCAGAAACTGGCGGCGTAGCGGTCGTGGCCGATCTGCTCGGCGCTCCCCCGACCGAACAGAGGATGAGCGAGATGCATTGTTGACGTAGCCGAAAAAGTGCATATACTCATATTTAGGTGCATGTGCACCTTGTTGCCGCCTGATGCCCCCGACTTCGATTCCAAACCCGCCCGCCTGCACCTGCTGGCGCCTGCGCCGCGCCGCGCGCGCGCTGACGCAGCTCTACGACGACCTGATGGCGCCGTCGGGAATGCGCATCACCCAGTTTTCGCTGCTGCGCACGCTCGCGCGCGTAGGCACATCCCGGATGTCGGCGCTGGCCGAATCGCTGCTGCTCGATCGCACGGCGTTGTCGCGCACGCTCGATCCGCTGGTGGAACGCGGGTTCGTCGCGATCGTCGCCGGCCGCGACGCGCGCACCCGCGAAATCTCGCTGACCCGTGCCGGTGAAAAGGCGTTTCGCGCCGCCGAGATCTACTGGAAGCGCGCGCAGGCGCAGGTGACGGCACAGCTCGGCGCCGGAAAAATCGATGCGCTCGTCGCGACGCTCCGCGAGCTGGAGGCGCTGCACCCTGATCCCGGCGGCCTCGACCGCTGATGCATTTCGTCCGCGAGACTCCCATGTCACCCACGACTACGCGCGCCGACTGGCGCACTCCAACCGTCGTCCTCGTCTGCGGCGGGCTCGTGCTCACGCTGTCGATGGGCTTGCGCCACGGCTTCGGCCTCTTCCTGCAGCCGATGAGCGCCGACCTCCACTGGGGCCGCGAAACCTTCGCGCTCGCGATGGCCGTGCAAAATCTGATGTGGGGCCTGATGCAGCCGGTCTCGGGCCTGCTCGCCGACCGCTTCGGCACGGCGAAGATCGTGGCCGCGGGCACCGTTCTCTACGTGCTGGGCTTGTTCACGATGGCGCATGCGACGACGCCGCTTGCGCTCGTCCTTTCCTGCGGCGTGTTGATCGGGACCGGGCTTTCGGGCCTCACGTTCAGCGTTATCGCCGGCGTGCTGGGCCGCGCTTACCCGCCGGAGAAGCGCAGCATGGCGCTCGGCATCTCGGCCGCGGCCGGATCGTTCGGCCAGTTCGCGCTGCTGCCGCTGACGCAGGTGTTCATCTCGCAGCTCGGCTGGTACGGCGCGCTGATCGCGCTGGGCAGCATTGCCGTGCTGATGGGGCCGCTCGCGGTCGCACTCGTGGAGAAGCGCGCTACCGCTGCGAATGCGTTTTCCCAGTCCGCCGGTCAGGCACTTCGCGAGGCGCTCGGGCACAGGGGTTACCTGCTGCTCACGCTCGGCTTTTTCGTCTGCGGTTTCCAGGTTGTGTTCGTCGGCGTGCACCTTCCGGCGTATCTCGCGGACAAGGGCCTGCCTCCGCACGTTGCCGTCACCGCACTGATGCTGATCGGCCTCTTCAATATCGTCGGCACGTACGCGACCGGGTGGCTTGGGTCGCGAATGCCGCGGCGCTACATCCTGTCGGCGATCTACCTCGGCCGCAGCATCGTGATCGCAATTTTCCTGTGGCTGCCGATTTCGGCGCTGTCTGTGTACTTCTTCGCGGTCACGCTCGGCCTGCTTTGGCTGTCCACGGTGCCGCCGACCAACAGCATCGTCGCGACGATCTTCGGCGTGCGCTACCTCGCCATGTTGTCGGGCGTGACGTTCTTCAGCCACCAGATCGGCAGCTTCCTCGGCGCATGGCTGGGCGGCCTTTTCTACGACAAGACCGGCAGTTACGACATCGTCTGGTGGATCTCGATCGCGCTCGGCATTGTCGCGGCGCTGATCAATCTTCCTGTCGACGAGCGCGAGATCCGGCGCCCGTCGGCGGTTCCCGCGTAACGCCGACTTACGCGGGCAACGGCGTCGCTGGCGGCAGCGAATCGGCGGGAATCTGGTCGACCGCATCGGTGATGAGGCCGTCCACGCTCCACGCGGCGAGCTCGCCGATACGCTCAGCGGTATTCGGCGTGTAGCAAAGGACACGATATCCCGCCGCGCGCGCTTCCGTGACGAGTGCCGGCGTCAGCAGCTCGTGGTCAAGGTCGATCGCGACACACTCGAGCCGCGCGAGGCGCCCCTTCCAGTCGGCGGGCAGCGTGTCCAGCAGCAGCGCGCGGGGCAATGCCGGCGCGGCGTCGCGGGCGGCCTCCAGCGCGGCTTCCGAAAACGACGACAAGAGCGGCGGCGTTTCCGCATCGCGCCAAAGGGCGGTCGCGTCCAGCGCGACGGCCGCGCCGGTCTCGCGCTCGCGGCCCGGCGTGGGCTTGATTTCGATGTTGCAGGCGACACCGTGCGCGCGCGCCCAGCGGCCGATCGACGCCAACGTCGGCAGCGGCTCGCCTGCGTACTTGGCCGAATGCCAGCCGCCGGCGTCGAGCCGCGACAGTTCGCGCCATAACAACGCATCGGCGCGGCCGCGCCCGGTCGTCGTCCGCTCGAGCGTCGCGTCGTGAAGCAGGAAC
>JBDTLY010000223.1:0-5877 GCA_039934535.1 Casimicrobiaceae bacterium
ACAGCAGCGTCCGGTACGCGCGCCGGGTCTCCTCGGTCGATTCGATGCCGACCGCGGTGAAGCGCTTGGTGATCGTCGGCGTGCTTTCGTCGGCGGCGACGATGCCCTTGCCCGGGGCGGTCAGCTTGGCGATCGTGCTCTTCAGTTCGTCGTGGGAATTCATGATGGGTTCCTTTGCCGGGCGTGGCGAAACCATTGTAGTGGATGACGGGGGGACCTGCTCAGCTCCCCTTCTCGAGCCACGCCCGAACCTCGTCCTGGACCTGCTCCCACGGCAGCGCCCGTCCCGCGGTCTCGGCCGCGGCAAACGCTTCGTTGCCCAGTGCGGCGCGCGCCTTGGCGATCTGCGACATGAGGATTTCATCGTCGGCCGGCGTGCGCCGGAGCCCGATTTCCTCGAAGCGCGTCTCGACGGCGCCGTAGAACCGCGCCGCGCTCTCCCACGCGACAGTCAGCACCGCCAGTCCGGCTGCGACCTCGACGACGTTGCCCGCGCCGCGCGCGGAGCCGATCTCGCGGGCGATCGCCAGCCCCTCCTGCAGCAGCCCACGCGCTCGCTCGCCGGCGCCTGCGTCGACCAGGGCGCGCGCCAGGTTGGAAAGGTGGAGGGAGATGCTTTCCCGATCGTCGAGCTCGCGGGTGAGCGCGAGTGCTTCCTCGAACAGCGGCACCGCGGCGTCGAGGTCGCGCGCCTCGTGATGGAGTCCGGCCAGGGCGTTGAGCGCGAACGACAGGCGTCCCTTGTCGCGGAGCTCGCGCGCGAGGGTGGCCGACGCCTCGAAATTCGCGCGCGCGGGAGCGCTTTCACCGAGCGCCTCGTGTGCGTAGCCCAGCATCAGGTGCGCGGCCGCCTCCCGCGCCTTGACGCCGTGCTCGTGGGCGATCGCGAGGCACACCTCGGTATGGTCCTTCGATTGAACGTACGCGCCCATGAAGAACGCCAGCTGGCCCGCCGCATACAGCGCGCCGCTGCGGTCGAGGTCGCGCGCCTGCGCGCCCGGCCGCGCCAGCGCCTCGATCGTGACGCGATAGCCCAGTTCGATGAGGCCGCGCGGCAGCCAGTACAGCTGCAACGCGAAAACGAGGCGCAGTCCGCGCTCGGCGCCGTTCTCCGCGCGCTCGCACCACGCGTGCGCGGACAGGAAGTTCTCCCGCTCGAGGTCGAGCCGCGCGAGCCAGACGCCCTGGTCGGGGCCCCAGAGTTCGGGCTGCACTTTCTCCGCGAGGGCGAGATGGAATTCGAGATGGCGCGTGTGTGCGGCGGCGGCCTCGCCCGAATCATCGAGCTTTTCCTGCGCGTATTGGCGAACCGTCTCCAGCATCCGGTACCGGTCGCCGCCGGCGTCGAGCTCGACCAGCGATTTTTCGACGAGTGCGGTCAGGAGGTCGAGCACATCGCCCGCGTCGATCGCGCCGTCCGCGCCGACGGCCTCGGCGGCTTCCAGCGTCGAACCGCCGGCGAATACCGAAAGGCGCTCGAACAGCGCTTTCTCGGGCGCGTCGAGAAGATCGTAGCTCCAGTCGATCAGCGCGCGCAGCGTCTGCTGCCGCGGCAGGTCGGTGCGATTTCCGCGCGTCAGCAATTTGAAACGGTCGGTCAGGCGCTCGGCGATCTTTTCGACGGAAAGCGAGCGCACCCGCGCGGCGGCGAGCTCGATAGCCAATGGAATGCCGTCGAGGCGCTGGCAGATGGCGGTGAGCGCAGGCGCGTTCCCGGCCGTCACCCTGAACTCGGGCCGCACCGCCACCGCGCGGTCGACGAACAGGCGCACCGCTTCGTATTGCATCAGCGCGTCGACCGGCACCGCCTTGCGTGGTTCGGGGAGCGCCAACGCCGGCACCGGGTAGGTCGCTTCGCCGGGCACGTGCAGGTATTCGCGGCTGGACGCGAGCAACTTGAGGCCGGTGCCCGACTGCAGCAGCTGTTTGGCGAGATCCGCGCACGCATGGACCAGGTGCTCGCAGTTGTCGAGGATCACGAGCAGCTCGCGGTCCTTCACGTATTTCACCAGCGCTTCGACGACCGGCCGTCCCGCTTCCTCCATCACGCCCAGCACCGACGCGACCGCCTGCGGCACGAGGCGCGCGTCGGCGACGGCGGCCAGTTCGACGAACCACACGCCATCCGGGTAGTCGTCCATCACGTCGGCCGCGACCTGCAGCGAGAGCCGCGTCTTGCCGAGGCCGCCCATCCCCAGCAACGTCAGCAGCGGCGTCGTTTCGAGGAGCGCCTTCACCTCTGCCAGTCCGCGCTCGCGGCCGACGAACGACGTCACCTGCTGCGGCAGGTTGTTCGGCGTGGCCTCGAGCGAGCGCAGTGCCGGAAAGTCCTGCCGCAGCGCAGGATGGACGACCTGGTAGACCCGCTCAGGGCTCGCGAGATCGCGCAGGCGCACGGCGCCGAGATCGCGGAACGTCACGCCCTCCGGCAGCCGCTCGTGAATCGCCGCCACGACCGCCTGCGACAGCAGGATCTGGCCGCCGTGGGCGGCGCTCATGATGCGCGCGGCGCGGTTGACGGCGCTGCCGAAGAAATCGTTGTCGCGCCGCTCGACGGTCCCGGCATGCATCCCGCAGCGCACGCGAAGCGCGATGCCGCCGGTCGCGGCCGGATCGGCGAGCGCGTGCTGGAAGTGCAGCGCGGCGCGCACGGCGTCGAGCGGGTCGTCGAACGCGGCATGGAGGCCGTCGCCGGTCGTCTTCACGACGGTGCCGCGATGATCCAGGACCGCGGCCCGCGCAAGGGCGTCGTGACGTGCCTGCGCCTGCGGCATCCGCTGCGCCTCCTGCTCCCAGAGCCGGGTGCTCCCCTCGATGTCGGTGAAGAGAAAGGTGACCTGGCCTGCGGGGCTGCCGGTGTTCACGCGGATCCTGACGATTGCGACGTGCGAGTGTCGCAGGATTCCTCGCCCAGCGCGATCCTCTAGAATCCCGTCATGCCATCGCCCGCCCCCGAAGACGCCGACCGCTGGATCGCCGCCACCTACCGCGTGCGGTCGGCTCCCGGCGCGATCGACGCCCGCGCGCAGGCGATTGCGCTGGAACAAAGCATCGAGGCGCCCCTTGCGGCAGTGGACGATGCGCGGGTGCTCCGCGAAGTGGTCGCGCGAGTCGGGAATGTTTCGCCGGTTGCGCCGGATTCCTTCGACGTGACGATACATCTGGCCGTGGAGACGACCGGCTTCGCTGCGGGGCAGCTCCTCAACATGTTGTTCGGCAACACGTCGCTGCACGAGGACGTGACGCTCATCGACGCGGCATTTCCGGATTCCTTCACCGCGCATTTTGGCGGCCCGCGCTTCGGCATCGACGGCATCCGCGCGCTGACCGGCGCACACGGACGGCCGCTCACTTGCTCGGCGCTGAAGCCGCAAGGGCTTTCGCCTTCGCAGCTGGCTGCGATCGCGAGGACGCTCGCGCGCGCAGGCGTCGACGTCGTCAAGGACGATCACGGGCTCGCGGACCAGGCGGCCGCGCCCTTCGCCGAGCGCGTGCGCGCGGTACAGCACGCCGTGGATGAGGCGAATCGCGAGACCGGCGGACGCTGCGTCTATGCGCCCAGCGTCACTGGCCACTACGGGCAACTCCTCGACCGGGCCGTGGTGGCGCGCGATGCCGGCGTGCGCATGATGCTCGTCGCGCCGATGGTGAGCGGCGTCGACAGTCTCGCCGCGTTGACCCGCGACGTCGGCGTGCCGGTCATCGCGCATCCCGCGCTGGCCGGTGCGGCGCGCATCGCACCGCCGCTGCTCCTCGGCAAGCTGTTTCGCCTGTTCGGCGCCGACGCGACGATCTTCCCCAATGCGGGCGGGCGATTTTCGTACTCGGTGGAGACCTGCGGCGCCATTGCCGGCGCCGCGCGCGCGCCCTGGCACGGCCTTGCGCCGATGCTGCCGGTGCCGGCCGGCGGCATGAAGGTGGCACGGGTGCCCGAGATGCGCGAACGCTTCGGCGCGGATACGATGCTGCTGATCGGCGGCAGCCTGCTGGCGGCCCGCGAACACCTGTTCGAACGCGCCCGCGAATTCGTCGTCGCCGTCCAAGGATCGGGAGAGAGCGCATGAGCGAGTCGCCGGTGCGTCCGTTCGCCCCTGAGGGGGACGATTTCCGCTGGGCCGCGGTCGAACTGCTCCGCTACAAGGAGGAGGGGACCGCGCCGTTCCGCGACGTCACGCGGCAGACGCTCTTCCGGCGTCCCGACATGCATTGCGAGCTCCGCTATTTCGAGGTGGCGCCGGGAGGGCATTCGACGCTGGAGCGACATCTGCACGCGCATGCGGTGATGGTCCTGCGCGGCCGCGGCGCCGTGCTTGTCGGCACGGGCGTCTTCCCGGTGAAGGCGTTCGACCTCGTAACCGTGCCGCCATCGACGTGGCACCAGTTCCGCGCGGCGGCAGATGCGCCCCTGGGCTTTCTCTGCATGGTCGATGCCGAGCGGGACAAGCCGGAGCTCCCGGACGCGCGCGAACTCGAGCGCCTGCGCGCCAGCCTGGCCGCCGCGGCCTTCCTGGATCCGGCCGGCGACTGAGGCGGCTTTGACCGCAATCAATGTTTGTGCGGGAAAGGAGGCGGAGAGTAGCGCGGACTGACCTCTCCCAAGGAATCGAGGGATGCACGACGACACAGTATCCCGATTGCTCCAATCGAAAACCGCCTCGCCGCTCGTCTCCGTGGCGTCGGATGCTACGGTCACCTACGCGGTTTGCCTGATGAACCACCACGGCATCGGCGCGGTGCTCGTGATGGACGGCGGGAAATTGGCGGGGATCTTCACCGAGCGCGACGTGCTGCGACGCGTCATTGAGCCGGGGCTCGATCCGAGGATCACCCGCGTCGGCGAGGTTCACACGGCAGAGCCCCGCACCATTGCCGCGGACGCACGCGCCACCGACGCGCTCGACCTGATGGTCGCGGGCAACTTCCGGCATCTGCCGGTCGTTGGGAACGGCGCGGTGCAGGGCACGCTTTCGATGCGCGACTTGACGGAGTGGCTGATCCGGAAACCTTGAGGCGCGCACCGGACCATCCGTTCGCCGGCCCCCCGCGCTAAACTCGGCCGGTGAACGCACCCGCCGCCTCGATCGTCGCGCGCTGGTTCCCCGCGTCGCCCCTGCGGCACGCGGCATTCCTGCGGCTCTACGTCGGCTCGGTCGGCGCGGCGCTCGGCTACACGATGCAGTCGACAGTGGCGGCGTGGCTGATGGCCACGTTGACCCCCTCCGCGCTGATGGTGGCGCTGGTGCAGACGGCGAGTACCGCGCCATCGCTGCTGTTCGGGTTGGCTGCCGGCGCGCTCGCCGATATCGTCGACCGGCGCCGCATCATTATCGCGACGCACATCGTCCTGATCGCCGTGACGGCGGGACTCGGCATCGCCGAGCTCACCGGCATCGTCGGCCCGATGACGCTTCTGGCGGGCACGTTCCTCATCGGCACCGGATTCGCGATCTACCTTCCGGCGCAGACCGCGAGTGTCAACGACATCGTCGCGCGTGTCGAGATTCCGCGTGCCGCCTCGCTTGCCGCGGTCGCGTTCAACGTCGCGCGCGCGCTAGGCCCGGCGCTCGCGGGCGCGCTGGCGGCGTGGCTGAGCTCCGGCAGCGCGCTGCTCGTCGCGTCGGTGTTTTTCGGCGTGATGATTTTGATGGTCTATCCTCACCCGAGCCCGGGCCGCCCGATCCCCGGCGTGCCGGAAACGCTGCTGTCCGGTATCCAGAGCGGACTCCGCTATGCGCGCCACTCGAAGCCGCTGCGCGCGCTCATCATCCGCAATTTCAGCTTCAGCTTTTGCGCGAGCGCGCTGTGGGCGCTGATGCCGCTGGTCGCGCGCGATCAGCTCGCGCTCGGCGCCGGGGGCTACGGCACGCTGATGGCGTC
>JBDTLY010000224.1:0-5876 GCA_039934535.1 Casimicrobiaceae bacterium
CATATGCAAAGCGGGCGTGAAAGCGGCGCGCGCTCGACGCCGACCTTCTTCGTCGACGGGAGGATCTGCGACGTTTCGTACGACTTGCGTGCCCTGTTCACCGCCGTCGAAGCCGCGCTGCGCAAGTAAACCCTGTCCGGGAGCATGGCGATGGCACGTGGATGCAGTCACCTCGATCGCGTCACGACGAGCCGGCGCAATACCGATGGTTGCGAGGAATGCCTCGCGATGGGCGACAGGTGGGTCCATCTCCGCCTGTGCCGGACGTGCGGCCACGTCGGCTGCTGCGACGATTCGAAGAACAGGCACGCGACGAAGCATTTCCACGCGACGCGTCATCCGATCGTGACCTCCATCGAGCCCGGCGAGAACTGGAGCTGGTGCTACATCGACGAGCTCGTCATGGAGCTTGGATGACGGACGCCGCGCCCGCATCCGACGGCGCGTCAGTTTCACCGTGGAGCCCCTTGAAAAGCGGGCTCTTCCGGGGGCTGTGGATCGCCACAATCGTCGCCAACATCGGCACCTGGATGCAGGACGTCGGCGCGGGCTGGCTGATGACCTCGCTTACGTCCTCGCCGTCGCTGGTGGCCCTGGTCGAAGCGGCCGACAGCATTCCCGTAATGCTGCTGGCGATGCCCGCGGGAGCCCTTGCCGACATCATCGACCGCCGGCGCCTGCTGATCGCCGTCCAGGTCTACCTGATGGTCGTCGCCGGCGCGCTCGGTCTCCTGACCTTCCTCGGCATGACCACCGTATGGGTGCTGCTGGGGTTCACGTTCGCGCTCGGCGTCGGCACTGCGTTGACGATGCCGGCATGGTCGGCGATCGTCCCGGATCTCGTGCGGCCCGACGAGCTGCAGTCGGCAGTCGCGCTGAACGGCATCGCCATCAACGTGTCGCGCGCGATCGGTCCCGCCATCGCCGGTTTTCTGGTGGCGGCCGTGGGCGCGTGGCTGGTCTTCGCGCTGAACGCGATTTCCTATATCGGCATCATCGCGGTGCTCGTGCGCTGGAAACGCGAGCATCGCAAGAGCACGCTGCCTGCCGAGCGATTCTTCAGCGCCGTCCGCGTCGGCGTGCGCTTCGTCATGCATACCCACGCGTTGCAGGTCGTGCTGATCCGCGGCAGCGCCTTCTTCGTATTCGCGAGCGCGACCTGGTCGCTGTTCCCGCTCATCGTGCGAAAGGAGCTGGGGCGCGGACCGGAAATCTACGGGCTGCTGCTGACCTGCATCGGCGTGGGCGCCGTCGCCGGCGCGATGCTCCTGCCGCGGGTGCGGGCGAAGGTCTCGCGCGATATGCTGGTCGCCGGCGCCAGCATGCTGTACGCGCTCGCGGCGCTGATGCTCGCGCATGTGCAGAACCTCGGACTGCTCGCCGTGGCGATGCTGGCGACCGGCGTTGCGTGGATTTCGATCCTGTCCGCTCTGCAGGTCTCCGCGCAGCTGACCCTGCCGCCATGGGTGCGCGCGCGCGGGCTCGCCGCGTTCGTCGTGATCTTCATGGGCGGAATGGCGCTCGGCAGCATTCTCTGGGGACAGGTCGCGACACACATCGGCATTCCCGCAACGCTGACGGTGGCAGCCATCGGAATGGCGTTGGCAATTGCATTGACCTTGCGGGCCAAGCTCGGGCAGCACGAGGTGCTCGACTTCACGCCGACGATGGATTGGCCGCTGCCGCTCCTTGCCGAAACGCCGGAGCCCGACGTGCCGGTCATGGTCTCGATCGTATACCGGGTGCGCGCGGAGCAGCGCGCGGAATTCGTCGCCGCGATGCAGGCCATGCGCGAAGTGCGACGGCGCAACGGCGCCTATTTCTGGCAGCTCTTCCACGATTCCGAAGATCCCAGACGGTTCATCGAATGCTTCATGGACGAATCGTGGGTGGAGCATCTTCGCCAGCACGAGCGCGCCAGCGTCGCGGACCGCGAAATCCAGCGTCGCGCGAAGCAATTTCTCGTCGAGGGTGAGCCGACGAAGTCGTCGCACTGGCTCGCCGATCGCGAATCATGATGCTCGCGCGCGGCGTCAACTCACGAGATTCCTGAGCGCAGGCAAGTCGAGCAGCTTCACGGCGCGGCCCTGCACCTGGATCATCCCCGCCGCCTGGAACCTGGACAGCACGCGACTCACCGTCTCGAGCTGCAGCCCGAGGTAGCTGCCGATGTCTTCGCGGGTCAATCGCAGCACGAACTCCGTCGCGGAGTAGCCTCGATCGCGATAGCGCTGCGAAAGATCGAGCAGGAACGCCGCCAGCCTTTCATCGGCGCGCATGCTGCCCAGCATGAGCATGACGTTCTGCTCGCGCGCGATCTCGGTCGACAGGACCTTGTGGAGGTTGCGATGCAGCAGAACCACGTGCCGCGCAAGCTCTTCCAGCCGCTCGTACGGGAGCACGCAGACTTCCGAGTCCTCGAGCGCCACGGCCTGACCGCCATGCCGGTGCACGCCGATGCCGTCCATGCCGACGATATCGCCCATCATGTGGTAGCCCGCGACCTGCTCCTGGCCTTTTTCGCCGAGCACGGTGGTCTTGCACGATCCGACGCGCACCGCATGGAGGGCGGCAAACGTGTCGCCGGCCCGGTAGAGCAGATCGCCTTTCTTGAGGTGGACGCGATCGGTCACCAGGGCGTCGATCTGCTGCAGCCCTGCCCGGTCGAAGCCGACGGGCAGGCAGAGTTCGCGCACGCTGCAATTGACGCACTGCGCCTTGACGTCGCGCAGCGCGACGATCGCCGGGGCGGCTGCGTCAGACGAAGGGGCGATGTTGTACTGACGCGACATGGGCGGGCAATGCCTCGGCTTGAAGACGCGAAAGTCTAACCCGATACCCGACCCCGGCACAAAGCGCGGGATTGCCGGATCCGGATCGCGGCGCAGATCGCGAACGACAAAAAAGCCGGCGCTCGCCGGCTTTCCTCGTCGGGGGCTTCCCCGGATGGACCCTACTTCGGCACGTCGCCCGGCTCCGACTTGAGCGTGTAGTTGATGCCGTTGTCCGCCGGCGCGGCGAGCTTCACGACCTTGATGAAGCCGTAGCCCATGGCCTGGTGGCACGAGTTGCAATTCTGGATGACCGCCGTGTACGCGGTCTCGAAGGCCTTGAAGTCCTTCGCCATGATCGCCTTGTTCACCGGCACGAACGTCTCGTCGTAGAAATTCTTCCACACCTTGTATTCGGCGGGCTTGGTCACGCTCGCCGGATTCATCGAGCCGTTCATGTACTTCGCCATGTACGCGGCCAGCGCCCAGTTGCCACCCTTGGCCGCGAAATAGATGTTCTGGAAGCGGTCACCCACCTCGCGCATCGGGATCGCGAATTTCGGCAGCGCCGCCTTCAGATCGTCGATCTGCTTCTGGGTGTCCTTGGCATCCTGCGCCGACGCCACGGACAGGCCGCCACACAGAGCGAACGCGATACCGGACAGCAAGATCCGAGCTGGCATGGTCCTCATTTGAAATTCTCCTGGCTGAGCTGATTGGATGCGGGCAACGCCCGCGCGAGCCTCAGGAGAGAAGATATGTCGCGCCCGGGAGACTCCCCTTGCGCGGCGTCAAGCTTCGGCGAGATAGTGCCGGGATGACCCCCGGCGAGCCCGCGAGAAAGCGGGCGTCCGGATATCGCCTATTTGCCCGATGCTTTCTTGGCGCCCGCCGCTGCCTTCGCCGGCACGGGCGTCACTGCGGGTGCGGCGGCGGCGGCCGATTTCGGCGGTTCGGCGTTGAGATCGAGGCTGGGCCATGTCCTGCCATGGCAGGCCGGATTCGAGCAGAATCCGCCGCCGTCGTTGCCCCACTTGATCGCCCCATGACACATCGCGCAGGACGTGTCGACCTGCGAGCGATGGTCGCGCATCCAGTTGGGGGCTTCGTGGCTGTCGGGCGGGCTCATGCCCGGCGCGACGGTCGAGGCCACCGTCTTCAGCGTGCCTTCGACGCTGACCTGCGGGAGGTCATGGCACAGCGTGCACTGCAGCCGGATCGCCTCGCCCTTGTCGTTGAAGTGCTTGCCGTCGTGACAGCGGAAACAACCGGGAGAGTCCTTGTGCCCGACGTGATTCGGGAAGGATTTCCACGTGAGGTCTTTCGCCTCGAACTCGGACAGCTTGAGGATGTCGAGCATCGTCGCCGCGAACTGCGCCTCCGCTGTTTTGACCGCCGGCTTCAAGTCGCCTTTCGGCGCCGCGTCGGCAATGATCTTCTGGAATTGCGCGACCTGCTCCTCCATCCGGCCGTGAAGCGGCGATGCCGTGTCGATGATTGCGAGCGCGCGTGCCTTGATCGACGGCAGGCTGCGGTCGATCCTGCCTTCGAGGATCGCGTGATCGACGCGATCGGCCGGGTTGGTGAAGGGATGCCCGGCCGCATTGTGGCAGTCGGCGCACTCCATCGTCCGCTTCGGCGCCTGGTCCATTTCCGCGCGCGCGATCTTGCTCGCGGCGTCGAAATAGGTCGTCGTCTTGCCGTCCTTGCCGGTGATCCGCACCCACGGAATCGTGCGCTTCTGCGGGTCGTCGCTCACGTATTCGACGTTCTGGTCGACGTGCCAGTGGATCCCGCGCGTCGCCTTCTCGCGCGCCTCGCCGCTGCCCGTATGGACAACGAGCCGGGTGCGCGTCTCGGTGTTCTTGGCGTCCGTGTCGTAATGAACCTTGGTACGGACCTTGTCGTCGTGGTTGACGCTCGGCCAGTGACAGCTCTCGCAGGAGTCGCGCGCCGGGCGCAAGGTGGTCGCCGTGAGCGGCCGCTGATAGCCCGTGATCATCCCGAGGAGCTCATGGTAGTGCGCCGCCTTGAGCGTCATCAGTTGCAGCGTGGGCAACCGTCCCATGTGGCACTCGACGCACTGGACGCGCGCGTGCGAATACACGGCATAGGCGCGCGGCTCCTCCGGATGGACCGCGTGGCACATGTTCGTGCAGAACGCGTTGCTGTTGCTGTATTCCCACGCGACGATGCCGCCGGCACCGACCACGGCGAGGGTGACCGCGCCAAGGACCAGCGTCATCGCCGTCCCCAGGATGATGGTGCGCTTTCCCAGTCGGATCTTCATCGCCGATTCCCCTCACTCGCCACGCACAGCCGCGACCTCCGCGCGCCATGCCTGCAACTGCGCGGCGCCGGGCGTGAGTATCTAGAAGAAGCTGTAAACAATCAACACGACCGCGACGATGCCGAGCAACAGGGCCGCGCCGCCGATGAACCATCCGAACACCAGCGATTCGCGGGTCGGCGGCGGTGCCAGGGCCGCGTCGAGCCTGCCTTCCTTCACCATGCGCGCGTATTCGACGCCGCGTTCGTCCTTGAGCTCGTGCTCCGGGATCCGACCCGTGAAGATCACGGTGTCCATCGGAAATTTGTTGGGCCGAAGATGCCCGTTGAAGAAGTGGAAGGTGAAGATGAAGCCGACCGCGAGCAGCGCTTCCTCACCGTGCACGAGCGAGGCGATGTTGAACACCCAGCCTGGAAGGACCCTGGCGAAAAACACCGGAAACCACAGCAGCAGCCCCGACCCGCCGATGATCATCATCCCCCAGAACACCGCCCAGTAGTCGAACTTCTCCCAGTAGGTCCAGCGGTCGAACTGCGGGCGCGGCCCGCGGCCGATGAACCACAGGAAGTTCCTGTACATGTCGATGGCATCCTGCGGCTGCGGCACCATCGAGTCCGGTCCCCACAGGAGGCGCATGAACCTGCCGCCCGCGAGCGCCTTGGAGACCATGATGACAACGTGGGTCGCAAACACCACGATCATCACCGCCGCGCATATCCGATGGATCAGCCCGGCGCTTTCGAATCCGCCGAGGATGCGCGCAAGCGCCGCCGCCCACGGCCGCTCGGCGAAGATGAGCGGCAATCCGGTCAGCG
>JBDTLY010000225.1:0-5874 GCA_039934535.1 Casimicrobiaceae bacterium
ATGCTGGCGCCGCGGGCGGAGCGTAATACTGAGGCGCTGCCGGCGGACCGTAATATGCTGGCGCCGCGGGCGGAGCGTAATACTGAGGCGCTGCCGGCGGAGCGTAATACTGTGGCGCGTTGTACGCGGCAGGCGGCGGCGCATAGGCCGGCTGCGGCCCGTAGTACGGAGCATTCGCGACGGCCGCCACGAGGGCGATGGGTGCCGTGATAATCGCAGCGGCCGTGCCGATCACAGCGGCGGCGAGTCCGTACAGGGGCCATGCGCCGTGATAGCCGCCATGGCGAGATCCGCCATGGTAGCCGTGGCCACCGTGATACGACCCGCCGGCGATGGCAGGTGCGACCGGGGCGAAGATGAGCGTCGTCGCAATCAGGGTCCCCGTGACTGCGGATCTGAATCGGTTCATCGCGTGCTCCTTCCGGGTGGCGCGGGCAGTTTCGTGCCCGCCGAACCGCCACGGTAGCACAAAAAACGCAACGCAACAGGTGCGTTTTATTTTGTTACACATTTCCGGCGTCCAGGGGCCCGAGCCCCGCCCCGGAGGATTCCCGAAACGAAAACAGCCGCGGGTCGCGGCTGTCTCTTGCGTGCGCCATTCGCGCCAAGCGCAACGCTTCAGGAGGCTTTGGCGTCCTTGACGGCTTCCTTCAGGTTGCCGACTTCATGCTGAAGCTTTCCCTTTGCCTGGTTGAGGAGGCCCTTCGCTTCCTGCTTCTTGTCGCCCGTGAGCTTGCCGGCTTCTTCCTGAATCTTGCCGCCGATGTCCTTTGCCGCGCCCTTGATTTGGTCCTTGTTCATTTCCAGTTCCTCGCTTTTCGGTGAGTACGTCTGTTGCCCGAACCGGTATCGGCTCGTCGTGCGAATCGTTCGGTGCGTTTGAATTGTCGATGCACCAAGGCTAGTCGCAATCGACGACCGTCTCTGTGCGCTTGCCAACACATCGGTGCGCGCAGCGGCCGACGTTGTCCCGATGCGCGCGTGTATATAGAATCGTTCGATGGCCCCCCGGACACGCTACGCGCGAAGCGGCAAGGTGAACATCGCCTACCAGGTCATCGGCGAGGGGCCGCTCGACCTGGTTTTCGTCCCCGGGTGGGTGTCGCACGTCGAGCTCGCATGGGAGGAGCCCGAGCGGGCGCGGTTCCTGCGCCGACTGGCGTCGTTCTCGCGCCTCATCACCTTCGACAAACGCGGCACCGGGCTGTCCGACCGGGTGCCCGACGAGCAGCTTCCGACGCTCGAAGTGCGCATGGACGACCTGCGCGCGGTCATGGACGCGGTGGGATCGCAGAATGCGGCGCTCTTCGGCTACTCGGAGGGCGGCAACATGTCCATGTTGTTCGCCGCGACCTATCCGCAGCGCACCGTGGCGCTCGTGACCTACAGCTGCTTCGCCAAGCGCATCTGGAGTCCCGATTACCCATGGGCGCCCACACCCGAAGCGCGCGCACGGGAATATGAAGTGGTGGAACGCGAATGGGGCGAGTTGATGGACCTCTCGCACTACATTCCCAGCAAGATGAACGACCAGGAATTCGTTCGCCGGCAGGCCACGTACTACCGGCATTCCGCGAGCCCCAGCGCCGCCGTGGCGCTGCTGCGGATGAATACCCAGATCGACGTGCGGGACGTGCTGCCCATGATCAGCGCGCCGACGCTCGTCATGCATCGCACCGGCGATCAGGACGTCAATGTGGAGGAAGGTCGCTGGCTCGCGGCCCACATTCCCGGCGCCCGTTTCGTCGAGCTGGCGGGTGACGACCACATGCCGTGGATCGGCGACCAGGATGCGATGCTCGACGAGGTCCAGGAGTTTCTGACCGGAATCCGGCCTGTGCGCGACATCGACCGCGTGCTCGCGACCGTGCTTTTCACGGACATCGTCGGCTCGACCGAGCATGTCGCCCGCGTGGGCGACCGGGTGTGGCGGGACCTGCTGGATCGGCATCACGCGGTTGTGCGCCGCGAAATCGCGGCCTTTCGCGGTCTTGAAATCAACACGGCGGGCGACGGATTCCTGGCGACCTTCGACGGCCCGGCGCGCGGCATCCGCTGCGCATTGAGCATCGTCGACGCCGCGCGCTCCCTCGGCCTCGCCATTCGCGCGGGACTGCACACGGGAGAAGTCGAGCGCAAGGGCGATGGCGTCGCGGGGATGGCCGTCCACATCGGCGCGCGCGTGGCCGCCTTCGCCGAAGCGGGCGAAGTGCTGGTCTCCCGCACCGTCAAGGATCTCGTGTCCGGCTCCGGCCTGCGCTTCCAGGACCGGGGCGCGCATGCGCTGAAAGGCCTGCCGGGCGAGTGGCAGCTCTACGCGCCGAGCTGATGGCGCGCGCCCGGTCGTTCTAGCGGCGGCCGAGCAGCCAGCTCAACAGAAATCCGGCCGCAACGGCGATGCCGATCGACGTCATCGGCTTTTCGCGAACCTGGACACGGCAATTCTCGGCAAACCGCGACTGCGCATCCAGCAGCTGTTCGCCTGTCGTGCTGAACGCTTGTGCCGCGTGTGTTGCAGTACCGGCGATCCTGTCCACGGACTGATGGGCGCCGGCGGCGAAATTGTCGACCGCGGGCCGTGCTGCGCCTGCCGCCTTGTCGATCGCCTTGTGCGCGCTGCCGGCGGCATTGTCCACCGTGCGTCCGAGCGGGCCTGTTGTTTCGTTCGTGCCTGTAACCGATTTTCCGATCGTTTCCATCGTTGCTTCTCCTTGCGTCGATGAGAATGCGGGACCGGCTTCGGCCCCGCATCCAGGAAGTCCCGTGCGCGAAGCTATGCTCAGGACTGGCCGTAACGCGCCTTCGCGTCCTTGATGCAAGTGGCCTTGACGTCACCGGCGAACGCATCGCATTTTTCCTTCGCCACGGCATAGGCGGCGTCGCGCTTGTCGGCGTCGGCGTCCTTGCGCGCGTCCAGCGTCTTCGCTTGCGCCGTCGTGTTGGCGTCCGTCGTCTTTGCACGCGCGGTCGTGTTCGCCTCGGATGTCTTGTTCGCGACCTTCGCGTCCGCCTTGGCGGTCACGTAGGCGGCCTTCGCTTCCTTGACGCATACGTCCTTGGCGTTGCCAGAGAGGTCGTCACACTTCTCGATGGCGACCGCATAGGCGGCATCCGCCTTGGCGAGACGCACATCGTAGCGATGCTTCGAGGTCGGCTCGTTGGTCGCCGCGAGTTCCGCGAAAGCGATCTTTTCGCGGCCCGTGGCTTCGGCCGAGCAAATGTCCTTGACGTTGCCGGCCATCCCGCCGCAGGCGGCCTGGTCAGCCTTGTACTTGGCGGTGATGTCCGCCTTCGCGGCCGTGTAATCCGCCTTGGCCATGACGGCGCCGACGGCGACGGGACTGATCCCAAAACAGACTGCAACGGAAAGCGCGGAGAGCGTGAACTTGTTCATGTTGATTCCTTCATTCAGGGTTACGTCGTGAAACGCGCGCGCGGACCCCATGCCCGGCAGCGCTTTATTTCGGTGAGACTGCGCGGAGTGACGACGTCTTCTGCGCCGGCTCCTGACTGGGCGGCATCACCTGCAGCAGATCGGCCAGGTCGTCCGCATGCTCCTCTTCGACGGCAAGGATGGCTTCCAGCAGCCGGCGAGTCGTCGGATCCTGATCGCCGAGATAAGCGATGAAGCCGCGATAACTGTCGATGGCGATGCGCTCCGCCACCAGGTTTTCCTTGATCATGTCCGCGAGCGACGCACCCTCGACGTATTCGGCGTGACTGCGTCCCGCGAGGCTGCCGGGAGAAAAATCCGGCTCGCCGCCCAGTTGCACGATGCGTTCGGCAAGCTGGTCCGCGTGCCCCAGTTCCTCGTTCGAATGGGCCAGGAATTCCGCGGCGACCGCCTGCGAGTGGATTCCGCGCGCCATGAAATGGTGGCGCCGGTAGCGAAGCACGCAAACAATTTCGGTGGCGAGCGAGTCGTTGAGCAGCTTCAGCACGATCCCGCGATCCGCGCTGTAGCCCGCGGTCACGGCGCCTTCCTCCGCATGCGCGCGTGCGCGCAGTCGAAGCTTGGCAATGTCCATCAGGGCGGCGGGCGTTTTCATCGTTGTCTCGAATGGAAGTATTGAGGTTCTACCTGGCAAGCGTCGAGAGAAAGCCGTAGGCGGGATCGATGTCGGACGCTTCGCCCGGCACCTCGAACCGGCGCGCGACTTCCTTCCAGTTGACGATCGACCACCAGCTCTTGAGGTACTCGGGTCGCCGGTTCTCGTAGTGGAGATAGTAGGCATGCTCCCAGACGTCGTTGACGAGAAGCGGCTGCATTCCGTGCTCGATCGGATTGCCGTGCCCGGCCGTGGTCATGATCTGGAGAGGCGGCTTGCCCGTTGCGTGCTTGGGTGCGACGACGAGCCAGACCCAGCCCGAGCCGAACACCTTGGCGCCGGCTTCGTCGAAACTGTCCTTGAACTTCTGCAGGCTTCCAAAGGCTTCGTCGATTGCCGCGGCGACCGAACCCGTGGGCCCGGCTCCGCCTTCCGGCGACATCGAACGCCAGAACAGGCTGTGATTCAGATGCCCGCCCGCGTTGTCGTGCACGGCGGTCCGGATGGCTTCCGGCACGGCGTCGCTGTTTTGCAGCAGCCACGGCGCCGACCGGCGATGCAGTTCGGCATACGGTTCCAATGCCGCATTGAGCTTGTCCACGTAGGAAGCATGATGCTTGTCGTGGTGCAGCGTCATCGTCCGGGCATCGATGTGCGGCTCGAGGGCCGCATAGGCGTACGGCAACGGCGGCAGGACATGCATTGCCGTTGCGGGTTTCGATGACGGGGCGTTGCCGGATCCCGCGGGTTCGACGTTGGCGGTAGTCAATTCCATGTTTTCATGAACCTGGTTTCGGACTGCATTGAAGGATCAGCGTTGACTGCCGACGACGCACATGTCACGCGCGTGCTAGCGCTGCCACGTCGGGTTCTGGCTGTACGGGTAGTCGTCCGAGATGCGACGGCCCGACGAGATCATGTTGTTCAGTCCCGAGGGAAGGGTCGCGTAATCGCCGGGGCCGAAGGTGCGGCACTCGCCGCCGAAGTTGGCGTCGCTGCAGAAGACCCAGTAACCCCCTTCGACGCGCAGAGATGATGCGCGGTCATTGAAGCCCGAGCCGTCGAGGTTCGCCAACGTGCCGGCGCCAAGCGGAAAGGCACGGCCGGTGAGGTTCCGGCCTTCGTAGAGCGTCGCGCGGGCGCCGCTGTAGCCGCCGGAGCGCGACCGATGCTCGCCGCGGTTCGACATCGTCGCATTCGCAACGGGGCGCGCCGAGCTCACACGTCCGGCAAGCCCGCCGAGATCCGGATAACGGCCCGGTCCAAGCACCTGGCACCCGCCGCTGAAATCGGCGTCGACGCACACTTCCCATTGGCCGTCGTTGACGATCGCCGAGCGCGCACGGTCGTTGAATCGCGTGCCGTCGAAATTGGATACGGTCTGGTTGACGCTCATTTCACGTCCGCCGAAGTTCTCGCGTTCATAGAATGTGACGTCGGCGAATGCGGCGCCGGCGGCAACCATGCCAGCGGCAAAAAGGGCGCTTCGAAGATTTCGGTTCATGGGGGTCAACTCCTGATTGCGATTGCCGGGTCGGGAGAGGCCGAGGGAAGCGGCTGCGCCGTCGCGGGCGTCAGCAGGCTGCCGCCTTCGCCTTCCCAGGACCGGAGGTTTTCCTTGTGCTGCTCTTTCGCGACGTGACGCCCCTTCTTTTGCCGTGAAAATGCAAGGGCGGTGCCGAGCGCCGCGAATCCGGCGACCACAAGGGGAATTGCCCAGCGTCTGTACGTCGTCATCGTGAATTTCCTCGGTGAGTGCGACTCGAGATGCAGGCTACCCGGCGCCTCATCAGATGTCGGTGCGTTGACGCACACAGTTGATCCC
>JBDTLY010000226.1:0-5816 GCA_039934535.1 Casimicrobiaceae bacterium
GGCGACCCGGCCGATCGCGTGCAACGATTGACGGTGATCGAAGCCGCGCCCGGCGGCTTCCGTGAGCAAGCGTTCGATGCGGTAAGATTCGTGCCGTTGCTGCCCGGCCTCGCGTGAGGCCGCTCGCGGCGCTCGAATCGCGTTCGATGTCACGCTTACACTCCGCCGCCCCGACCCTCCGCAAACGATCCGCGCAGTTGTGTGCGCATCTGGCTGTCGTCGCGCTTGCGCTCGTCATCGCGGGGTGCGCGACGCGCAGGCCGGCGCCGGTGGAGGAGCGCTCGACGCGGGCGACACGTCCCCCGCCCATTGCCGCACCCGCGCCGGCGCCCGCGCCGGCACCGCTGCCCGAGCCGGATGCACGGCCGCAGACGTATACGGTGAAACGCGGCGACACGCTGTACAAGATCGCGCTCGACAACGGCCTCGACTATCGCGAGCTTGCGGCGTGGAATTCGATCGAGAACATCAACCTCATTCGCGAAGGTCAGGTCCTGCGTCTTGCTGCCCCCGGCGAAACGGCAACCGCAGCCCCCGGCGTGACGACGACACCTTTGCGCGCGTCGCCGCCGGTCGATTCGGGGGATGCCCGGCCGCCGCCGCCAATGCCGCCGCCCGTCGCGCCGCCCGCGATTGCAGGCGCGCGCAATTCGGACAACTACAAGACGCAACCGAAAGCGCTGAAGGAGCCCTGGTCCGAGCAGGCATTGCGCGACGTCCAACGCAGCGCGTCCGCGCCGCCTCCGGTGTTGCCTGCCGTCGAGACTGCGCCCGTGATTGTTGCGCGCGCGGAACCGAAACCCGAGGCGAAGCCCGAACCGAAGGTCGAACCGAAGTCCTCGGCTGCGTTGCCGGATGACGCAACGCCGAACTGGATCTGGCCCGCCACTGGCAAGCTCGTCACCGGCACCTCGGAAAATCCCAACCTCAAGGGTATCGACATCGCCGGCAAGGCCGGTCAACCCGTCGTTGCCAGCGCGGCGGGCAAGGTCGTCTACACCGGATCGAGCATCCGCGGCTACGGCAAGCTCATCATCGTCAAGCACAACGCGACCTGGTTGACGGCCTACGCGCACAACCGGGAAATCCTCGTGAAGGAAGGCCAGCAGGTCGTGAAAGGCCAGCCGATCGCGGAGATGGGCAACACCGATGCGGACCAGGTGATGCTGCATTTCGAGATTCGCCGGCACGGCACGCCGGTAGATCCGCTCAAGTTTCTTCCGCCCGCATGAATCCGACGCGGCGCGCCCCCGTCGACGAGGCCCCGGAACTGCCGGGCATCGAACATGCCGACCCGCTGCTTGCCGATGCCGGGGTTGACGACGACAGCGATGCCCACGCGGCCGCACCGGAACCCGACCGCTGGACGCGCGAGCTGCCGCTGGCCGAGCCCGAGCCGGGACTCTCGGCCGATTTCGTCAACGACATCGCGCAGATCTACTTCAACGAAATCGGCCAGCACACACTGCTCAAGGCCGACGAGGAGCTTTCGCTCGCGCGGGCGATGGCGCAGGGCGATTTCGAAGCGCGCCAGCAGCTGATCGAGCGCAACCTGCGCCTCGTGGTCAGCATCGCCAAGCACTACACGAACCGCGGCCTCGCGCTGCCCGACCTGATCGAGGAGGGCAATCTCGGACTCATTCATGCGCTCGAGAAATTCGACGCCGAGCGCGGCTTCCGCTTCACGACCTACGCCACGTGGTGGATCCGGCAATCGGTCGAGCGCGCGATCATGAGCCAGTCGCGGACGATCCGGCTGCCCGCGCATGTGGTCAAGGAGCTGAACGTCGTGCTGCGCGCGATGCGGCACCTCGAAATGCACGGGCTGCCTGAGGGCCGCGAGGCAACGCTCGACGATGTTGCGCATCTGCTCGGCAAGCCCGTCGAGCAGGTGCGCCGCGTGCTGCGCTACAACGAGCACGTGACATCGCTCGACGCGCCGATGGACCGCGCCGGCGGCGTGTCGGTCGTGGAGGGCGTGGCGGACGAGAACGCGCTCGCGCCGGAGCTTTTGCTGCACAACTCGGAGATCGAAGCGTGGGTGCGGCTGTGGCTTTCGGAGCTCAACGACCGCCAGCGCACCGTCATCGAGCGCCGCTACGGGCTCAATGGCAAGGATGTCGCCACGCTGGAGGAGCTCTCGGGCGAGCTCGACGTCACGCGCGAGCGAGTGCGGCAGATCCAGTCCGAGGCGCTCGAGAAGCTGCGCGCGCGCCTGAAGCGCCGCGGCATGGATCGCGACGCGCTGCTTTAGTACCCGGTGGCGCGATTCGCGCGCAGCGCCGCCGGCGCGGGCAGCACTTCGATTGCACGCGCGAGGCGGGCGAGCGCTGCGGCGCGCGACCGCTGTGCGCTGGTGGTGGCCGGCGGCGGGCCATAGCGAAGCAGCGCGTAGGACTCCGCGATCACGCGAAACGCGACCGCGAATTCCGGCCAGCGCGCCGACGCCCGGGCGCCGAACGCGAGCGGTCCCTCGTGCGCTTGCCGCGGCAGTCCCGCGCGCGACAGGCGGCGGCACAGCGCGTCCCACAGGAGGCGTGCCTGGTCCCCGTTGCGGCGCCGCCACCACGAAATGAGTCCGAGCGTGCCCGCGCCCCAGAGGCCGACCATCCCGGCGACGATCGCGGTGATCAGCGCGGGCGGCAGCCGGTCCATGCTCCAGTCGCGCCACAGCGAACGCTGCTTGTCGTAGTTGAAGCCGACGACGTGGCGGCGCCAATCGTGGTTGAACGCGTCCCACGATAGTTGCACGGTCTTGAGCCAGCCCGGGTCGAGCCTCGCCAGCAGCGGGACGAATTCGCTCGTCGGCAGCGCGGCGCCCAATCCCCGCTCGATGCGCGAAGGCGCGACGGCGCCGGTCGGATCGAAGCGGCGCCACTTGCCGCCGATCATCGCTTCGGCCCACGCATGGGCATCGGATTGCCTCACGATGAGATAGCCGCCCGACGGATTGATTTCGCCGCCCTGGTATCCGGTGACCACGCGCGCGGGAATTCCCGCGGCGCGCAGCAGCACGACGAAGCTGCTCGCGTAGTGCTCGCAGAAGCCGCGCCGCTGGTCGAAGAGGAACGCGTCGACCGGGTCGGGACCGGGCAGCAGCGGCGGGGCTAGCGTATAGAAGAACGATTCGGTGCGGAACCACTGCAGCACGGCGCGAATGTAGTCAGCGTCATCCGGATGTTGCGCGCGAAGCTCGCGCGCGAATGCACTGGATCGCGGATTCGTGTCGCGGGCGTCGACTGGCAGCTGCACGTTCTCGACGCGTTCGCCGTCCTGCGCATCACCGGGAGCCGCGACGTAGGAGTCGCTCAGCACCGACGTCTGCCGATAGCGCACGGTTTGCGAGACGGGTGCGCGGGCAAAAAGCCGCTGGTCGCCCGTGAGGATGCCAACGACCTCCGGCGTCACGGTCCCATCGGCGCCGGCTTCCGCCGTGGGCGGGCCTGCGGGAAGATCCAGCGCGAACAGCCACGATTTCCAGTGCGGCTCGAGCGTAACCCAGTACGTTATCTCGCGGCCGGCAGGCCGCGGGCCGCGCGGCGTGCGGCGGTCGCTCGCCACCCATTCGCGCCCGTCGAAGCGCGACATCACCGGTCCGCGCCAGTAACGCTGCCCCGGCGGCGGCACCGCACCTTCGAAGTCGACGCGAAAGGCGACGGCATCGCTCAACGACAGGTCGCTGATCGAGCCGGGCGCCATTTGCTCGGACAGGCCGGAATGCGAACCCGCGTCGGCCGGCAGTCCCCACAACGGGCCGGCGAGGCGAGGGAACGCGACGAACAGCACGGCGGCAATCGGAATCCCCTGCAGGAAGAGCTTCGCCGTGCGGGACAGCGGTACCCGCCAACTCTTCAGCGGAAGATCGCGCAGCGATGGTTGCGCCAGCACCTGCAGCGTTGCGCCGAGCGCGATCAGCGCCGGCACGGTTGCGATCGCGGCGAGCAGCGATTGGCTGTAGAAAAACGGCGTGACCATCTGGAAGCTGGCGAGACAGACCAGCAGCGTGCCGTCGCGCGCCGTCCGGGCCTCGAGATACTTGATTCCCGCCAGCACGAACAGGAACGCGACGCAGGGGTCGCGCCCGATGAAGTAGCCGAACGATCCCTTGATCGCGATGCCCGCGGCGACGGCGAACAGCGCAAGCGCCCACGATGGAATGCGCGCGGGCTTCGTGTCGGCGCGAACGCGGTCGCGACGCAGCAGGAGAATCCGCAATGCGACCAGCATGAGCCCGAATCCGGCAACCCAGATCGGCACGAACGGCGCCTGCGGCACCATCGCCGTCAGCAGGAAGACGCCGAGCCACCTGATCTGCGCCGCCGACAGGGGCGCGCGTGCGGGCACCCTCGATGCCGACTGGGGCTTCATTGTGTTGTCGCGGGAAGCAGCGCCAGCGCCGTGAGCGCGGTTCGCCGATGCTCGCGCCCCTGTCCCGCGGGCAACGACATTCCGGGCACATGGAGCGCAAACGGGCGCGCCACGCGCTCGGCGGCGAGCACCCAGGCGGAAAGGCGCGCGATCCGGGCGTCCGCGTCGAGCGTTTGGGGGAGCGCGTTCCACGCGAGGTCTGTGGGTCCCTTGCTGCCGCCGCCTTCGAAGTGTTTCGTGTGCCATCCGGCGCCGCGCGCGACCGCCTTCCAGGCGACGCGCTGCAGCGGGTCTCCCGGCTGGTAGCTCCGCAATCCCGACAGGTCGGCGTCGCCGTCCCTCGATTCGCTGTGCGCCTCCTCGCCCTCCCGGCCCGCCGGCAACGGCGGCGCGTCCGGTTCCGGTGCCGGGAACACGACCCCCTGCAGGGGGAAATGGATGTACGCCCAGCCGCGCCACAGTCCGACCGGGAAATCGGACGACAGCGTTACGCGTCCGAGCGCGACGCGACCGCGCCTCGGCGCCGGAACTTCGAGTGTCACCGGCAACGCCGCATCGGGAAGGACGTCGACGGTGACCGGGACGCTGCCGCCGGCGGCTACCGATATCGCCTGCCGGGCGACGAGTCCGCCGGAGATCGCGAGCGTGAACGGCAGCGTGCCGCCGGCGAACGTCTCGCCCGCGGCCAGCGGCGCAAGCTCGACGCCCGCGAGGTTGCGGAACGTGTGCAGCAGCGCTGCCGAGGCGAGGCCGGCGAGCAGGAACGTCACCGCGAAGCCGAGCGACAGCCCGTAGTTGAGCGAGGTGAGCAGCATGATCGCGATCATTACGAAGACCGCGAGGCCGCGCCGCGTCGGCAGGATGAAGATCCGGCTGTGCCGCAGCACCACGGCTTCGTTATCGCCGGGCTGCGTGCGGAACAGGCGCTGTCTATAGCGCGCGCGCCACGACTCGCGCGGCGCCCGCGTCACGCCGAGGGTGCGCGCGGAGGAGGGCAAGCCGGCCCTGGCCTAGGGAACCGCGACCGCGCGGAGCAGCGACTGCGCCTGCAACGCGCCGCTCCGGGCACCTCCGGCAAGGCGGTGTCCGGCGACCGAGGGAAAGACCGCCTGCACGTCCTCCGGCACGACCATCGGCCTGCCGGCAACGAGGGCCCATGCACGGGCGGCCGCGAGGAGGAAGATGCCGGCCCGCGGCGACAGCCCGCGCCGGGCGCCCGCGTCGGCGCCGCTGCCGACGTTGCCGCGGGTGGCGGCGAGCAGCGCCTGGATGTAATCGAGAAGGGCGGGGGCGACATGCACGCCGGCGGCTTCGCGTTGCCATTCGAGCAACGTGGGCGGATCGGCGAGCGGCGGCAGCGTGGCGATCTGCGCGCGGCGGTCGCCCCCCGACAGCAGTTCGCGCTCGGCGGCGGGGTCGGGGTAGCCGATCTCGATCGCCATCAGGAA
>JBDTLY010000227.1:0-5816 GCA_039934535.1 Casimicrobiaceae bacterium
GCGCGATTGATCGTCGTCTGCTCGATTACCCAGTTCCGCGCGATAGTGAAGCTGAAGACGATCACCAGGAACACGCCGCCGGTCACGACGATGGCGGTGAGCGGCGCCAGCGCCGGCGTCGCGAGTTGCCGCCAGGCGAGCGCCGCGGCGACGATCGCCGCATACCAGAGCAGGTGCCAGTTGGACAGCAGGAATTGCGTCTCGCCGAGCGCCCGCCACGCCGGGTCGAAGTCCTGGTGCAGCCGGTAGCCGAAGACGACCGGGTTCGTTTGCGCGAGCACGGCGAGCGCGAACATTGCAAGCGCGAGCCCGATCGCCACGAACTTCGGGCCCTGTCGAGGCCGCAACGCGACGACGACGCCGGGCAGCAGCGTCAGCGCCCAGATGAGGCCGGGCACCTTGATCTGCGTGCAGGCGATGGCGAGCAGAAGCGCCAGGCCGGCATCGCGCAGCGAGCGCGAGTGCGTCCAGCGCAGGAAGGCGAGCGCCGCGGCCGTGTAATACGCGGCCATCGGCAGGTCCGCGTAGCCGGCGAGGGCAACGTGGACATTGGCGAGCGGCAGCGAGGCGACGAGAAACGTTCCGACCAGCGCGGGCAGCGGTTTCATGTCGAGCGAGCGCAGCGCGCCGTAGACGGCGAACGCCAGCGCCACCGAGAATTGCCACCACGGCACGTTCATCAGGCTGTCGTCCCAGCGGCCGAGCGCGATGCAGGCCCAGACCTGCAGGAGCGGCATCGTCGGCGGGTAGTCGGGCGAGGCGTCGAACCAGACGCCGCCGCCCGCCGCGAACCATGCCTCGCTTCGCGCGAATGGCTCGATGCGGCCCTGCTCGTACCAGACGCGCGCTTTCGTCGCCCACTGGATCCACGCGTCCCACGGATAGAGCGGCTGCCAGATCACTTCGAGCGCGAGCAGCGCATAGCGAAGCACGAGCCACGCGAGGAGCAGCTGCCAGGCGATGCGGGTCGCGCGGGAGGCGTGTGGCGGCGCGACGAGCGCGCGCAGCGCGCCGACGGCGGCGGCAACGAGCGCGGCGCCGCCATGCCGGCGCCAGGCGACCCATGCAAGGACCGCGGTCACGAGCAGCAGCGGCGCGCCGATCGCGAGCGCGCCGAAGCGGATTCCGGCTTGTGAAAGCACGCGCATCCAAATGGTGAGCATGAACGCGCCGACGAGATAGCCTGCCCCGACGATCCAGGCGGCCTCCCCGGGAGCGTCGGCCTTGCGGGCGGTGTCACGCATCGCGACCAGGGCGGCGATCCCGAGCAGCCATGGCAGCTTCAATCCGGCGGAGAGGGCGAGCGCGTCCATTCAGCGTATCCGGAACAGCGCGGCGCCGGGCTCGACCACGAGCGGCTCGGCGGCGATCGGCGGGCCGCCGTCCCAGCGCAGCATCCCTTGCGCGTTGTCGTACTGGATGCCGCGCCGGTGGTAGACGACGATGTAGTCACCCGAGCGCATCGCGGAGGCCGGCGGAATCACGTTGGTAAACGGATTGAAGAACACGTTGTACGGGTACAGATGATAGGCGCCCCGGCCGCGGAAATAGTGCGCCTCCGCGACCATGAACACGCGCGCCGGCGGCGGCGGCAGCTTCGCGCGGACCTTCTCGATGAATTCGAACAGCGGGCCGTCCTCGGCCGCGACATGCTTTTCGCGCCAATCCTTGCCGGCGTAGGTCCGCGCGGTGACGACGACCTGCCGCGCAAGATTCCATTGCCAGCGCGCGTCGAGCGCAAGCCATGCGGCAACGAACATGAGGGCCAGCGCCAGCGGCAATCCCGCGCCGATCCAATGCGGCCGCCACCGCGCGAGCGCCATGGCCGCGACGGTGGCCAGAATGGCGGCGAGCCCGAGCAGCACGGGCAGCGGCAGCTCCTGCAGATCGGTGCCGCCGACGACGGTGTTGATCGATGCGCCATTCCACGCTTCGAACGTCGTCCAGTCGCGAAACCGGCCGGCAAGCTGCGAGCGCATCGTCATGGGATCCATCGACACGCCCGTGATGTTCACCGTCTCGGAGACGGGCAGCCGCAGCGCGAGCGCGATGCCGCTCAGCGGGCCGATCCAGTTCGGATCGCGCGACGCGACGACCGGAGCGAGACGGTCGCCCTCGGTCGGGATCGCCAGCGTGAACGTGCGGCCTTTCTTGAATTCGCTGCGCCAGAGAAGGCGCGCCTCGGTGCCCGGCGGGAGCCCCGTGACATGCCACGCCACGCCGCGGTAGTCGCCGGCGGAGACCGAGACGGTGACGGTGATGATGATCGTGCCGGACGAATCGGCCGGCGCGACGACCAGCGCGTTGCTGTCGATCGAGCCGTTGCCCACGGCGACGGCGAGCGACTTCGCATCGAAGCTTCTGGTGGCGGCGGCGCCGAACCACGCACCGGGAATCGTCAGCGCGAGGTAACCCGCTAGCAGCATCGCGAGCGCCAGCGCGAAGCAGGCGAAGACGATGCGTATCGCGCGTCCGGAACCGGGAATCGGGGGCGCGGCGGCATCCCCAGCCGCCGGCGGCGGCTCGCCGGGAACGGTTTCTAGTGCGCGTTGCGACTCGTCAGGATGTGCCAAAGCGTGAGGGCGAGGATCCGCAAGTCGAACCAGAGCGACCAGTTGTCGATGTAATACAGGTCGTATTGTATCCGCTGCTCGATGCTGCTGTCGCCGCGCAGGTCGTTCACCTGGGCCCAGCCGGTGATGCCGGCCCTTACCAGGTGCTTCTGCATGTAGCCCGGAATGCGCTGCCGGAACTCGCGCACGAACTCGGGCCGCTCGGGGCGCGGGCCGACGAGCGACATGTCGCCCTTCAGCACGTTGAAGAGCTGCGGCAGCTCGTCGAGGCTGTAGCGGCGCATGAACGCGCCGAAGCGCGTGGCGCGCGCTTCGTCCCGGCGCGACCACACGGGACCCGACGCCGACTCGGAATCGAGCGGCATCGATCGGAACTTGAACATCCGGAACCGCTGGCCGTTCCAGGTGACCCGTTCCTGCCGATAGAACACGGGTCCCGGCGAGGAAATCTTGACGCCGATCGCGATCACGATCCACAAGGGAAGGTTGACGACGAGCAGGATCGACGCGAGGACGAAATCCTCGAGCGCCTTCAGCGTGGAGTCGATGCCGGTATGCGGCGAATCGGTAAGCGTCAGCACCGGCAATCCGGCGACTTCGGAGACGGAGTGGTGCAGCAGATGGAAGCTGTAAATGTCGGGCACGAAGCGCACGACCGAAGTCGTCTGCCGCATGGCGCTGAGGACCTCGCGGATTCGGTTCTCCGCGCGCAGCGGCAGCGCGATCCAGACCTGGTCCGCGGGATCCTCGTGCTCGAGGTCCTCCGCGATGCGGTCGATGTTCCCCAGGACCGGGATGCCCTCGACGTCCTGCCCCGCGAGGTTCGCGTCGTCGTCGTAGAAGCCGCGCACGTTGAGCCCGCTCCACGGCGCAGACTTCAGCCGTTTGGCGATCTCGCGCCCGTGCGCTCCGGCGCCGACGATGACGACGTGGCGGAGGTTGCGCCCCCGCCGCCGCAGCGCGCGCAACGCGACGCGGATCGCGGCGCGCGATGCCACGTGCGCAAGAAAGCCGCTGGCGAGCCAGACGAGTGCCCACTCGCGGGAGAATTCCGAACCGGTCTTGGTCAGGAACAGGAACACGATGCCGATGACGGCAATCGCGAGCCACGCGACCAGAAGCCCGCGCACCTCCTCGGCGAAGCTGATGCCGCGCTGCGACTGGTGGAGCTTCAGGGTCGAGAACACCGCAAACGCGACGACCAGCACCGCGAGCAGCGCCGTCACGTACCGCGCCTCGAGGTCCCAGGTGTCGAATTTCGAGTAATAGGCAACGACGCCGACAGCGGCGACAAAGAAGGGGTCAGCGAATTGGAAGACCGCCTCCAACAGCGTCGAATGCTCCTTGAGCAGGTTACGACGCATCGTCAGGCGGCCGCGGCAAAGGTGCGCGCGCGCGCGGCGAAGGCAGCGTCGACGATGCGCACGATCTCGGCGCGGAACCGGGCGGGCGCGAATCGGCGCGCGTTCTCCCGGCACGCGACGGAGGAAATCCGGGTGGCATTGGCCTCGAACGCGCGAACCGCGTCGGCGACCGCCTGCGGCGTCTGGGCGTCGAAGAAGACTCCGGTCGGAACGTCGCCGTCCAGCCCGCGGATCGACTCCCGCGCGCCGCCGCGGCCGTAGGCGATCACCGGCGTGCCGGCGGCCTGCGCCTCGACGGGCGCGATGCCGAAATCCTCCTCGGCGGCGAAGACAAAGGCGCGCGCGGCGGCGACCTGGCGCGCGGTCCCGGCGTCGTCCTGCCGGCCGGCGAACGAAACATTGGGCCCGGCAAGCGCCTCGAGGCGCGCGCGCTCGGGGCCGTCGCCGACCACGATCAGCCGGCGGTCCGGCAATCCGCGGAATGCCTCGACCAGCACGTCGACCCGTTTGTACGGAACGAGCCGGGACACGGTGACGTAATCGCTGCGGGACGACTCGGCGCCGCGGTCGTTGCCGGCCATTGCGAAGCGCTCGACATCGACCGGCGGATAGACGACCTCGGCTTCGCGACCGTAACAGCGCGCGATCGCCGCCGCGATGTGACGCGAGTTGGCGACGAAGCGGTCGACGCGCGCGCTCGCGGCGCGGTCCCAGCGACGAAAGCGTTCGAGCGCACGCATGACCAGCGGACGCCGCCACGAGGCGCCGGCGGAGGCGGTGTCGGCATAGGTGTTCTCCATCGTCCAGGCGAAGCGCGCCGGTGTGTGGCAATAGCAGACGTGGACCTGGCCCGCGCGCACGCGCGCGCCTTTTGCGACGGCGTGCGAATCGGAAATCACGACGTCGTAGCCGGCAAGGTCGAAGCCCTCGACGAGCTGCGGACGCAGCACCGCCGCATAGCGAAACCAGCGCCGCGCGCCGGGGAGGTGCTGCAACAACGAAGTCGCGATCCGAGCGGAACCGAGGCGCGCGCGATCCTCGGGGCGCAGGAAGTCGATGAGCGTGTGGACGTCGGCGCCGGGGAACGCCTGCAGAAGTTCCGCGAGCACGGCTTCGCCGCCGCCCCAGGTGTCGAGCCAGTCATGGACCAGGGCGACGCGCATCGGCAGCGGCTCAATGACCGACCAGCGCGCTGACGCTGGCGGCGACCGTGTCCGGCAGGAGCATCTGCAGGCACCGGTTGGACGTGCATTTGGCGAAGGACTGACCGTCGTAGCAGGGCGCGCACGGCAGGGCGACGCCCGGCCACAGTGCGATCGTGCGGGTCGATTCGCGCAGGATCGTAGCGGGCGCGGTCGGGCCGAAGAGCGCGACGACGCGCGCGTCGACGAGCCGCGCAAGGTGCAGCGGCCCCGAATCGTGCGTGACGACCGCCGCGCACCGCGCGTAGAGTGCGACCAGTCCCGGCAGCGACGTCGAGTCGATCAGGTCGACCACGTCGATCCCCGCGAATGCCGGCCGGATCCACGCGTCGTCGGCACTGCCGGTCAACAGCACGGCGTGGCTTTTCGCGACGAGCCGGCGCGCGAGCGCGACATAGTGCTCGAGCGGCCAACGGCGCAGCGGATTGTCGCGCGCGGGATTGCGGGCACCGCCCGGCGCGAGGGCGATCATGCGCCGCCCGTCGAGCTCGGCGATGCGTTGTTCGACGTCCGCATCGAGCGTCGCCCGCACCGGCGGCGGCGCGTAGCGCGTGGCGTTTCCATCGTCGATGCCGGTGACGAGGCGCACGTACTCGTCGCCATAGTAACGGCCGGGCACGTGGCGCGGCCGGCCGCCGCGCTCGCCGAACCAGCGCCGCTCGGCCGCCCGCACGCGC
>JBDTLY010000228.1:0-5787 GCA_039934535.1 Casimicrobiaceae bacterium
CGTCCCCGCGAGATACTTCCGTCGTCCCCGCGAGATACTTCCGTCGTCCCCGCGAGATACTTCCGTCGTCCCCGCGAAGGCGGGGACCCAGCGTCGTTCGACGAAAGACACTGGATTCCCGCTTTCGCGGGAATGACGGCGCAGCATTTCCGCCTTCGCGGGAATGACGGCGCAGCATTTCCGCCTTCGCGGGGACGACGGAATCCGTTCGCCGGAATGACGGCATAGTATTTCCGCCATCCTGGGAACGACGAATCCAGGACCCGGCGCAGTGTAAACTTCGCGCGTCCGCCATCGTATCGGCCGCAAGGATGATGACCTCGCCCTCGCCCCTCACCCGCATCGTGCTGGGCCTCACCGGCGGCATCGCCGCGTACAAGGCGGCCGAGCTGACTCGCCTGCTCGTCAAGGAAGGCATCGCGGTCGATGTCGTCATGACACCGGGCGCTTGCCGGTTCATCACGCCGATGACGCTGCAGGCCCTCTCTGGAAATCCGGTGCACACCGACCTCTGGGCGTCCGGCGCGGCAAACGGCATGGGCCACATCGACCTCTCGCGCGGCGCGAACGCGATCGTCGTCGCGCCGGCGTCCGCCGACTTTCTTGCAAAAATAGCGAACGGCCACGCCGACGACCTGCTGTCGACGCTGACGCTGGCGCGAGACTGCGCACTCTTCGTCGCGCCGGCGATGAACCGCCAGATGTGGGCGAATGCCGCCAACCAGCGCAACGTCGCGCGGCTCGTCGCCGACGGCGTCGTCGTGCTGGGGCCAGGGACGGGCGACCAGGCCTGCGGCGAAACCGGCGAGGGCCGCATGCAGGAACCCGAGGAGATCTTCGCCGCCGTCGTCGCGTGGGCGCAGCCGAAGACCCTCGCCGGCAAACGCGTTCTCGTCACCGCGGGACCGACGTTCGAAGCAATCGATCCGGTGCGTGGGATCACCAACACGAGCTCCGGCAAGATGGGCTTTGCGATTGCGCAGGCGGCTGCGGACGCAGGGGCGACGGTGACGCTCGTCGCCGGGCCCACGACGCTGCCCTCGCCGGCGAACGTCGAGCGGGTCGATGTCGTAAGCGCCGGCGAGATGGCGACGGCCGTTCTGGAGCGCGTGGCGGCCTTCGATATCTTCGTGGCCGTGGCCGCCGTCGCTGACTACACGCCCGAGAAAGTTTCCGCGGAAAAGATGAAGAAAGGCGGCGCGCCACTGACGATCACGCTGACGCCGACGGTCGATATTCTCGCCACCGTCGCCGCGCGCCCGGACGCGCCCTTCTGTGTCGGCTTCGCCGCCGAGAGCCACGACGTCGAACGCCATGCCGAAGAGAAGCGTCGCCGCAAGAAGGTGCCGTTGCTCGTGGCCAACCGCGCGCAGGACGCGTTCGGCAGCGACGACAACGAAGTCACGCTGCTCGATGATGCAGGCGCGCATCGGCTGCCCAGGATGGACAAGCTCGCGCTTGCGCGGCGGCTCGTCGCCGAGATCGCGCGGCGCATCGCATGAGCGCCACGACGATCCGTATCGCGGTAAGGATTGTCGACGAACGCATCCGTCCGCATCTGCCCGCGTATGCAACGCCGGGGTCGGCCGGGATGGACCTTCGCGCCTGCATCGACGCTTCGCTCACGTTGGAGCCCGGGCAAGTCGAGCTCGTGCCGACCGGGATCGCCATCCACGTCGCGGACGCGGGGTTTGCCGCGCTGATCCTGCCGCGCTCGGGGCTCGGTCACAAGCACGGCATCGTGCTCGGCAATCTCGTCGGCCTCATCGATTCCGACTACCAGGGCCAGTTGATGGTGAGCTGCTGGAACCGCGGCGAGCATCACTACGCGCTGCAGCCGATGGAGCGCCTCGCGCAGCTCGTCGTCGTTCCCGTCGTCAAGGCGGCGTTCGAGGTCGTCGTAGATTTTGCCTCGAGCATGCGTTCGGACGGCGGGTTTGGGAGCACGGGACGGTAGCCGACGCAGCCTGAAGCGGCGCAGCGCCGTTGTGATCTGACCCCGAAAATGCAAAAGCCGCCTTTCGGCGGCCCTTGCACACTCCATTCCGGCAATGAATCACATTGCCAGGATTGCTGCGATCAACGGCAGACCGAGGGCACTACGCTGTTCGTGACGATGGCGCCCTTGGAACAGACCCAAACGAGCGAGGCGGGGTTGGTCGCATCGGGCGTCATGATGAGCGTGCCGGTTGCAATTTTGTTCGACGCCGCCGGGGAAGCCTTGAACGTCGCCGTCATGACGCCATCGGTGATGGCAACTTGCGAGACATAATTGCCTTGCGTATCGCCCGGAAGCAACGGCAGCGATGCCGCGTTCCCGGCCCCACCGAGTGTACAACCGGTCAGCGCAGCGTTGCCCACACCGCCGTTAAGATTGACGCACTCGCCGACAGGCGTCTTCAGCCCATCGAACAGGGCCAGCGCTTCCGACGCCTGCGACCGTGCGACATAGTCCTGATACTGCGGAATGGCGATAGCCGCCAGGATGCCGATGATCGCAACCACGATCATCAGTTCGATCAGCGTAAAGCCTCGTTGAATACGTTTCATTTTCCTGTCTCCGTTCGGTGATTGAAAATTTTCGGTGCCCACGCATCCAGCGATGCTGCTTCCTATTGAGCAAGCGGTATGCCAACTGTCGTTGGTTCCCGACGATGTTCCGGAGTAAAAATGCAACCTATTGTTTATTAGCTGTTTTTACAGGTGCCCCCCGGATAAGCGGTCGGGAAATGGGGCCCCGGGATTTGGACACCCGAGGGTTCCACGGCTTTCGCAAACACGCACCGAGTGCTTCGCGTGACGCTGCGCGTCACGGGGGTGCCGAATTTCGTCAGTGAATTCCCGCCGCCACGCGCGCCTTGCCCTGCCGGATCAGCGTCATTCCGCAGGCCGCTCGAACATCTCGAGGCGCACCCCGGCAATCTCGAAAAAATCGCCGGGCTTCAGCGCCTGCCCCTCGGCCGGCACGGGCGCGCCGTTCACGCTGGGCGGCGCCGCGCCTTCGAGCGGCACCAGGCGGAACGTGCCGTCGGCGCGCCGCACCGTCGCCACCTGGACGCCGACGCGACCCACCGCCATTTCGTCCTTGTCGAGAATCAGCTCGCGCCCCGCGGAGGGCCCGGTCAGGACACGCAGGGCAGGGACTGGGGCGCCGGACTTCGGGGCCGGTTCGGGTCCGGGTGCAACTGCCGTCGACGCGGGTGCGCCGTCGCCCGCGCGCGGCGTCCCCAACTCGGCCGCGACGAAGCGCTCGATGTCGGACATCGAGCCTCCCCCTGACGGCGCCCTGGATTCGCCTTTGCCCGGCGCGGGTTTCGTCTCGCCTCGACTGGGGACGGGCTTCGCGTTGCGCATGTCGTCGACCCCGCCGGCGTCGGGCACGACCACGCTCGGCACCGGCCGCACGGCCTCGACGCGCTCGCCATAGAGCTGGGCTTCGAGCCGTCCGAGCGACTGCGGGCCGGGCTCGAGCTGCACCGACTCGTCGGCGACATAGATGAGCTTCTGCTTGCCGATGTCGATATTGTCGCGGTCGCGCAGGAAATGCTTCGCCACGGGCTTGCCGTTGACCAGGGTTCCGTTGGTGCTCCCGAGGTCCTCGAGGAACGAATCCGACAGGATGGTCACGACCGCGGCGTGCTCGCCGCTGACCGCCGGATACGGCAGGCACACGTCGTTGTCGGCGCGGCGGCCGATGGTGATCCGCTCGCGGGCGAGGCGGATATCGAGCGTCGTGCCGTCGGCCAAGTAGAGGACGAGCTTGCCCATCGTCCGCCCTACTTCGATTTCTTCTTGGCGAGGAAGCGCTGCGCCCATCCTGCGGAGGGGAGATATTCGGGCGGCACGCGGACCAGCACGACCGAGATGTTGTCGCGGCCGCCGTTGGTGTTGGCGATGTCGATGAGATCGGCGGCGGCCAGCGCCAGGTCCGTCCGTTTTTCCGTGACGATCTTCTGGATGACGTCGGGCTCGACCATGTCGGTCAGGCCGTCGGAATTGAGGAGGTAGATGTCGTTCGCCTCGACCCGGTATTCGACGATGTCGGCGGGAACGATGGCCTCGATGCCGAGCGCCCGCGTGACGAGGTTCTTGTTGAGCGAGAACTTCGCCTGCTCCTGCGTGAGCTGGCCGCTGTCGATCTGCTCCTGCAGCAGCGAATGGTCGCGCGTCAGCTGCTCGAGTTTGTCGCCGCGAAGACGATAGCAGCGCGAATCGCCGATGTGCCCGATGCTGATGCGGTTGCCGCAGAACACCGCGGTCACGATCGTGGTGCCCATGCCGGCGCATTCGGGCCGCGCCTGCGCCGCCTCGTAGATGCCCTTGTTGGCGGCCGCGATCTGCTGCTGCAGGAGCAGCGCCGCGTGCGTGAGGCCGCTCGCGATGTCGATCTTCGACAGCTCGCGTCCGGAGTTGAGATCGGGCAGCATCCCGTTGCTGACGACGTTGACCGCGATGCCGCTCGCGACCTCGCCGGCGTTGTAGCCGCCCATGCCGTCGGCCAGGATCGCGATCCCGGCCTCGCCGTCGACGAACACCGAGTCCTCGTTGTGCGAACGGACCATCCCGGGATGGGACAGGGTGGCGCAGTCCAGCGCGGCGTGCTCGGTCATCGGGGCCTGATTCGAAGGAGGGCGAGGGCCGTCGTGCGGCCGATTCAGCCCGCGAGTGTAACGGGCTGCCGGGAATGTTGCGAGAGGGGCCCGAGGGGTCGGGACTTCCGGGTCACGTCTCCGCCGGCCGGTGGCCCCGGCGCGCGAGCCACATGCCGGCCGCGACGACCACCGCCACCCCCGCCACCGGGACGATCCAGTGAAGCTCGGGCATCCGCGCGTCGATCCAGGGCTTCACCGCCGCATCGGCGGTCGCAATCTCGCCGGCGATGTACCCCAGGAGGCCGCCGCCCGCGACGACGAGCCACCGGAATCGCTCGATCAGCATCATGATGAGCTGGCTCCCGATGACGACGAGCGGAATGCTGACGACGAGCCCGAAGACCAGCAGCGGCACGCTTCCCTTGGCGGCGCCGGCGACGCCGATCACGTTGTCGAGGCTCATCACGAGGTCGGCGACAATCACCGTCTTGACGGCGGACAACAGGCGGTCGCTCGCCTGCACCGCGGGATCGTCGCCGGCGTCGTCCTCGGCGATCAGCTTGATCCCGATCCAGAGCAGCAGCGCGGCGCCGATGAGCTGCAGATACGCGAGCTGCAGGAGCTGCACCGCGAAGAACGTGAGGACGATCCGCAGGACCACGGCGCCGATCACGCCATAGAAGATGCCGAGCTTGCGCTGCTTTTTCGGCAGGTTTCGGCACGCGAGCGCGATCACCACCGCGTTGTCGCCCGACAGCAGGATGTTGATGACGATGATCTCGAGCGCCGCGACCCAGAATTGCGGTGTCCCGAACTGCAGTGCGGTGGCGACGTCCAAATCGACCTACAACACGGACTGCAGGAGCTTGCCCATCTCGGCGGGATTGCGCGTCACCTTGATCCCGCTCGCGTCCATCACCTCGAGCTTTTCCTGCGCGGTGCCCTTGCCGCCGGAAATGATGGCGCCGGCGTGGCCCATCCGCTTGCCCGGCGGCGCCGTGACGCCGGCGATGAAGCCGACGACGGGCTTTTTCATGTTGTCCTTCGCCCACAGCGCCGCGGTCTCCTCGTCGCCGCCACCGATCTCGCCGATCATTACGACCGCGTCGGTGTCGGGGTCGTCGTTGAAGAGCTTCAGGATGTCGATGTGCTTCAACCCGTTCACCGGATCGCCGCCGATGCCGACCGCGGTCGA
>JBDTLY010000229.1:0-5783 GCA_039934535.1 Casimicrobiaceae bacterium
CGAAGTCGCCGTCCAGCACCTTGCTCCTGTTCTTGAGCTTGAACGAGCCGGTCCCATCCTTTTTCAGGTTGACCTTCCTGTCGTTGGCGGCGACGTCCGCCGCACGGTGCGGCAATACCTGCCAGGCGAGATGGACCGTGTTGTTGGTGCCGCCGTTGATGGTGACGTAGCCGTCAAATTCCACGCCCTGCAGCAGGGATCCGTTCCCGCCCAGCGATCCACCGTCGAGCGCCCACATCGGCAGCTTGCTCGGGTCGATCGTGATCTGGATGTCGAATTCCTTGCTCTTGCCACCCTTGACCTGGATGCTCGACGGCGCATTGAATGACACCGCGCCGCTTGCCGCATCATTGGCGTAACGGAAGCTGGGCGCGATCGTGTAGTTGCGATCGCCGTTGCCGTAGTTGTGAACGACGACGGTGCGCGTTACCTTGGTCTTCGTCGACACGGGGTAGTACCCGAACGACAGGCTTCCCGCCTCGTCCTTCTTGTCCCACGCGGCAGTCTGGCTTGCGACTGCCTTGTTGACGCGAACTTCGCCGCCGCCGATGCGCGTAATCGGGGCGAGCTCGCCGGGCAACGTCGCCGGATTCGTATAGATCGTGGTTTCGGCGGTGTTCATCAGCAGCGACTTCACCTCGGAAGGTTGAATTCCGGGGCGCGCCTTCAGCAGCAATGCCGCCGAACCGGCAATCATGGGGGTGGCGCCGGACGTGCCCCCGAAGGCCTCGGTTCCCGTGCCGGTCCCGACGACGGCGGAGACCGATGCTCCCGGCGCGCCGATGTCGGGCTTGATCGAGTTGAAGCTGTAGCTCGGTCCACGCGCGGAGGAACCGACTATGCTCCCGACGAGCGGCAGCGCGTTCGCCGGCGAGATCGAGGCGTTGACCGGGGCCGCAATGTTGGCCTTGATGATATTGGCGGTCGCTTGCGTGATCACCAGCGTCGGCGCGAAATGCGTGCCGCCGCCGTAGCTGAACGAGACCGCGTCGCCGGCCGCGACCAGGCCGATCAATGCGCCGGTGGCGCCGGCCAACACTGCCGTGTCGACCTTGAGGCTGATCGCGCATGTTCCGCGGTCGATCAACGCGATTTTCCCGGCGGGGTTGGCGAGAAGCGTGCCACCCGGACAAGCAGTGCCCACGAAAACGACGTCGCCCGTGACGCCGGCACCGATCGGTGCCCAGTCGACCGTCGCGGTATTCGCATAGAGTCCGGCAATGGCCGCCGGCGAATTGATCTTCAGCGGATACCCCGTCGCCGACGGGACCTGCGTTTGTGCGACGCTTATCACGTTCTTTCCGCTCGACGGCGAACTGACGATGTAGGGCCGGTCTCCAGCATTGCCGGCGGCGGCTACCACGACGACGCCGAGGTCGCTCACAGTGTTGAGCGCCGCCGTGAGGTCGTCCTGGTCCTGCCCATAGTTGGATCCGAGCGACAGGTTGATGACGTCGACGTGGTCGGAAATGTCACCGTCGCCGTTCGGGTCGAGCGCGAAATCCACACCCTGCAGGAGCGCGACGCCGCTGCACGAGGTCGAGACTGCACTGCATACCTTGACTGCATAGAGCAGCGCGCCCGGCGCGACGCCGACATGGCCGGAGGTGATGCCCGCGATGATGTCGGCGACGTGCGTGCCGTGGCCACCGCCGCAAGGGGCCGTTGTGCCAGCAATGAGAATGACAGATGGGCTGCAGTCAATCGGGTCGGGGTCCGGCGCCAGTGCGCCCGTCGGCCAAGTCTCGCCGACGAAGTCGTAACCACCGACCACCTTTGCGGTGGGAAAGAGGAAGTCGGGCGTCTTGTTCTTCGCGTCTCCCGTATCCGCGCCGTACGCAGCCTGGTACGCGGCGAGCGTGCCCGCGCCACCGAACGCGACGTGTGTGTAATCGATTCCCGAATCGAGCACCGCGACACGAACGCCGGCGCCGTTGTTGCCGGCGGCCTGCACGGCGGCGGCGCCGATGTAGGGCACGGTCTCGCTTAGGTCGAGTTGATACGTGTTGAGCGGTCGCACGCTCACGACGCCGTCCATCTGCTCGAGGTCTCTCGCTTGGCGCGAGTCGATCGAAACGACGAGCCCGTTGAGCGCTTTGGATACGCGTGCCAATTCCTTGCCGCCCAGCTGACGCACGCGGTTGGCGACCTTGTCCTGGTCGGCTTTCAGCGCCTGCACATGCGCCTTTTGCGCGGCCTTGCTGAGACCGCCGGCGTCCTTGTATGCCTTGGCGAGCGAGGGACTGCTCAGTGTGACGACGTATTCGCCCGTGCGGCCGGTGACGCCCGTCGGCCCCCGAGGCGCGGCGAAAGGCTGTTGAATTTGCAGCCCCGCCAGACTCGCAGGTTCGGCGCCGAATGCCGCGAGCGACGCCAACGCGATCAGGCTGCCCAACCCGATACGAAATATGCTCATTTTGACTTCCCCCAGAGAACGCATTTCACCACCGACGACAATGGAAGTTCATGCGATTTGCGAAGATGGCGCCACCCGGTCGCCGGGTGCATCGGCGGCTGCAGGGCACCGGACCATTCGTTCCCGGAGCATCAGAATGCGGTCACGCACCGGGGTCGAGGTGGCGGAGTCTACGCCGATGGCATATTGTGTCAAATTGTTGGGTACAATCGCATGCTGCTGCGCAACAATGGCGACCCCGTCATGGAATTCCGCGGCAATCGCGGGCGCGGCGATCGGGATTACGATGGTGCCGCCCGATCATTTTTTGCCTGCAGAACGCTGAAGATCGCATGCGCCACTGGCTGATGAAATCCGAGCCGGACGAGTTCTCGATCGACGACCTCGCCGCTGCAAAGAACCGGACCACCGCGTGGTTCGGCGTGCGCAACTACACCGCGCGCAACTTCATGCGCGACCAGATGCAGGTCGGCGACCGCGTCTTCTTCTATCACTCGAGCTGCCCGGAACCCGGCATCGCGGGCATCGCCGAAGTGTCCTCGCCGGCGTATCCGGACGCCACGCAGTTCGACAAGAAGAATCCGCACTATGACGCCAAGTCCTCGCGCGATGCGCCGCGCTGGGTCAACGTCGACGTCAAGTTCGTCGAGAAGACGCGCCTCGTCTCGCTTGCCGAGCTCAGGACGCACCCGGAGATCGCCCGCATGCTCGTCCTGCAACGCGGCAACCGGCTGTCGATCACGCCGGTCGGCCCGGACGAGTGGGCGTTCATCGTGAAGCTTGCGAAGCGGCGCCGCTAGCCCCCGTGGATCCGGCGCTGATCGTCGCCTTCGTGGCATTGGGCGCGATCGTCGGCTTCCTCGCCGGTTTGCTGGGCATCGGCGGCGGCATGACGATCGTGCCGCTGCTGACGTTCGTCTTCATGCGCATGGGCTTCGCCACGGAGCACGTCGTGCATCTCGCTGTTGCCACCGCGACGGCGACCATCCTGTTCACGTCGATCGCGTCGGCGCGCGAACATCACCGGCACGGCGCGGTGCTTTGGCGGGTCGTGGCGGCGATGGCGCCTGGCCTCATCGTCGGATCCCTCGCGGGGCCGCTGATCGTCGCCGGCATGTCGACGACGGTGCTGGCGACGTTCTTCGGGTTGTTCGTCACGGCGGCGGCCACCCAGATCCTGCTGGACCGAAAGCCCAAGCCGACGCGCGAGCTGCCGGGCCGCGCCGGCCTGTTCGCTGTTGGCGGCGGCATCGGCCTCATCTCGAGCATGGTCGGCGCAGGGGGTGCCTTCATGACGGTGCCGTTCATGGCGGCGTGCAACATCAGCTTGCGCAAATGCGTCGCCACGTCGGCGGCGCTGGGCCTTCCGATCGCGACTGCCGGAACCATCGGCTTCGCCATCGCGGGATACCACGCAACCAACCTGCCGCCGCTGTCCGTCGGCTACGTCTATGTGCCGGCGCTGTTGGCGATCGCGGTCGGCAGCGTCGCCTGCGCGCCGATCGGCGCGCGAGCCGCGCATCGCTGGCCGGTGAAGACGCTGCGGCGGGGGTTTGCGTTCATGCTCTACGCGCTTGCGGCGTACATGCTGTGGACCGCGTGGCGAGCGACGCACGGCTGAGCGTGCCCGTCTGCGACGATTACGGCTTCCCGCCAAAACGCTCCCGCAGCAAATTCTTCTGCACCTTGCCCATGGCGTTGCGCGGCAGGTCGTCGACAAAATGCACGCGCTTCGGCACCTTGAAGTTCGCGATTTCGGATTTGAGCGCGGCGATCACGTCGGCTTCGCGCAGCACCTGTCCCGGCCGGGCGACGATGACCGCCGTGACCGCTTCGCCGAAGTCGGGATCGGGAACGCCGATCACCGCGGCCTCGGCGACACCCGGCAGCGCGTCGATCTTCGCCTCGACTTCCTTGGGATAGACGTTGAGGCCGCCGGTGATCACGAGGTCCTTGGCGCGGCCGACGATGCGCACGTAGCCATTCGGAAGAATCTCGCCCATGTCGCCGGTGCGGAACCACCCGTCGGCGGTGAACTCCTCGCGTGTTTTCTCCGGCATGCGCCAATAGCCGGCGAAGACGTTCGGCCCCTTGACCTCGATGCCGCCGACACCTTCGGTGGCGTCGGCGATGCGCACCGAGACGCCGGGAAGCGGCGGGCCGACGGTGCCCGAGATGCGCTCGCCGTCGAGCGGGTTCGACGTATTCATCCCGGTCTCGGACATCCCGTACCGTTCGAGAATCGTATGGCCGGTGCGCCGCTTGAATTCATCGAAGGTATCCGGCAGCAGCGGTGCCGAACCGGAGATGAAGAGCCGCATCGACCGCACATCGTCGGCGCCGAACGCCGGATCCGCGAGGAGCCGCGTGTAAAACGTCGGCACGCCCATCATCACGGTGGCGCGCGGCAGCAGCGCGCGGACTTCCGCGGGATCGAATTTGGCGAGCCACAGCATGCGGCTGCCCGAAAGCAGAGCGCAGTGGATGGCGACGAACAGGCCGTGGATGTGATAGATCGGCAGCGCGTGCAGCAGAACGTCGCCGCGCGTGAAGCCCCAGTGCTCGACCAGCGCCAGCGCGTTGCTGCCGAGGTTGCGGTGCGTCAGCATCGCGCCCTTCGATCGCCCCGTCGTGCCCGACGTGTAGACGATGGCCGCGAGATCGTCCGGCTTCGATTCCAAGGTGAAGAACCGCTGAGGCTCCTCGGCTGCACGCTCCAGCAGCGACCCGGTTCCCGGGCCGAGCGTCAGGACCGTGCTTTCCGGACGAATCGCCGCCACCACATCGGCGGCGTCGGGCCGGCAGACGATGACGCGCGGTTCCGCATCACCGAAAAAGTACGCGAGCTCGCTTTTCTGGTAGCCGGTGTTGAGCGGCAGGTAGACGAAGCCCGCGCGCAGGCACGCGAGATAGAGCGCGAGCGCCTCCCAGCACTTGTCGACCTGCACGGCGACGCGATCGCCGGGCGCACATCCCGCGCGGACCAGCGCATGGGCGATGCGCGCCGAGGCGGAATCGAGCAGATCGTAGTGAATGACCGGGCCGCCCGGAATCAGGAGGCACGGCTCCCCGGACCGCTCGTCGAAATGACTGCGGAGGAGCGCGTAGAAGTTGGCGTTCATGCGGGAGAAACACGAAGTTGTCTTCCCCGCTCATTTTGGTAACTGAGCGGGGACCCAGTGACGTTCGTCGAAAGACACTGGATTCCCGCCTTCGCGGGAATGACAGGATACTTTACCGGTTCTGCCCGAACTAGATGAGGCCGGCCCCGCGCGCCCATTTGTACTTCGCGCCCAGCACCATCACCGGCATCTCGGTCGAGTAGGGATACGCCGGAATCCCGTGGTCGAACAGGTATTCGGCGGCC
>JBDTLY010000230.1:0-5758 GCA_039934535.1 Casimicrobiaceae bacterium
CACTTCTCGACGATCGGCGTCAACGGCATCAACGAGATGGTGCGCAACTTCACCGGCGACAACGACGACATCACCTCGCCGTGGGGCCACGCCTTTGCCGTGCGGCTGCTCGACCACCTGCGCGCGCGAATCGTGGGCTTCCAGGAAGAGACCGGCCACATGTACAACCTGGAGGCGACGCCGGCCGAGGGGACGACCTACCGCTTCGCGAAAGAGGACCGCAAGCGCTGGCCCGACATCCTGCAGGCCGGCACGGCGGAGATGCCGTATTACACGAACTCGTCGCAGCTGCCCGTCGGCTTCACCGACGATCCGTTCGACGCGCTGACACGGCAGGAGGAGCTGCAGACGAAGTACACGGGCGGGACGGTGCTGCATCTCTACATGAGCGAGCGCCTCTCTTCGCCCGCGGCGTGCAAGGCGCTGGTGCGGCGGTCGCTCGAGCGCTTCCGGCTCCCGTACATCACGATCACGCCGACGTTCTCGATCTGCCCGAAGCACGGGTACCTCGAGGGCGAGCACGAGTTCTGCCCGAAATGCGACGAGGAAAAGCTCGCCGAGAAGCGCCACCAGCACGCCGCCTGAACAATGCAAGGGAGAACCCGATGAACACGATGACCGAGACGAAGCACCTGACCGACATCACGCTGACCACGGAGGAGCGCCAGCGCTGCGAAGTCTGGACCCGCGTGATGGGGTACCACCGCCCCGTCGCGTCGTTCAACATCGGGAAGAAGGGCGAGCACACCGAGCGTTGCTTCTTCCGCGAGGAGCGCGCGCGACCAAACCTCGGCGCGTGATGCCCGAGGGCGCCACCGGACCTGTCCCGGTATACGCTGCCCCTGCAGCGCAGTTGCGCGTGGGCGGCTTCGAGCCGTTCTCGACGTCCGACTATCCGGACGCGCTCGCGGCGGTCGTCTTCTGCCAGGGCTGCCCGTGGCGTTGCGGCTACTGCCACAACCCGCATCTCATCCCCGCGCGCGGGGACGACGAGCGCGAATTTCCGCGCATCCTCGCATGGCTCGCATCGCGCCGAGGGCTGCTCGACGCGGTCGTGTTTTCCGGCGGCGAGCCGACAGCGCAGGCGGAGCTTTCGCCCGCTATCGACGCCGTCCGCGCAATGGGCTTCATGGTCGGCCTGCACACCGGCGGCGCGTATCCGCGGCGACTCGCCAAGGTTCTGCCGAAGCTCGATTGGGTTGGCATCGACGTCAAGGCGCCGGTCGCCGATTACAGCACGGTCACCGGAATTCCGGGCAGCGGCCTCACGGCCCTGACGAGCCTCGATCTCGTCCGCAACGCGGGCGCTGCCTATGAAGTGCGCACGACCGTGCACCCCACGTTGACGCCGCCCGCCGCGTTGGAGCGCCTCGCGCGCGAGCTCGCGGCCCGTCGGGTCGAGCGCTGGGTCCTGCAGCTGTTTCGCGCGACCGGCTGCGCGAACGAAGCAGTTGTCGCGGCGGCACCGAACGGCGCCACGATCGACGGCGCGCTGCTCTCGCGGCTGTCCGAATATGTGCCGGTGATCGAGGTGCGGGGGTAGGCCGAAAGCGACGCCGGGGTGGCGGTAGGTCCGTGCTCGGGGCTCGCCAATGCATCAGCTTGCTGCACCGCAGCAAACCTTGTAAAATGCAGGCCTGACCTGATACTCGTAACTTCAAGCCACTGTATTCATAAAGAAATTGGAAAAGGCAGCACGTTGGACGCAGGAGGAAAACCGCTGGAGTGACTGAGGGCTCGGACCGCATCGGGACCGCCGCGAACAACGCTGGCGGCCCGGCCTGGCGGCCGGGACCCGCATACGGAGTACCCGATGAAAAAGCCACGACCTGCACTGCCCGCGACATCGCGCCATCGATGCCGCCGGGAGAACGAACCTGGCACCACGTTGTTTGTTGCCCTCGGGGCTGCGCTGATGGCGGCGGTTACCGCCGCCGCCGCGCCGGTCGTTCGGACCTGGGCGCCCGACTCGCCCGCCTCCGCCGACATCGCATTGGCGCCGCTCGCACCCCTGGACGCTGTGCCGGTTTCCGACCGGCCCGGCGCCGACGCGCTCTCGCCAAACGCGGAACTGCTTGCGGGCTTCGTCGCTCGCCATTATCGCGTTGCCCGGGAGTCGGCTCGCGACATGGTCCGGACGGCGTTTCACGAGGGACGGCGCAACGACGTCGACCCGCTGCTGATCCTGGCCGTGATCGCGGTCGAATCGCGCTTCAACCCGATCGCTGAAAGCGAGCAGGGGGCGTTGGGGCTCATGCAGATCGTGCCGCGGTTTCACATGGACAAGCTCGTGCCCGCCGGCGCCCCATCGTTCCTGCTGCCCCAGGCGAACATCGCGATCGGCGCCCGCATCCTCAAGGATTCCATCCGGCGCGGCGGCGGCGAGGTCGGCGGCCTGCAGCTTTACAACGGGTCCTTCGACGACGAGACGCGCGCCTACGCCAACCGCGTGCAGGTGGAGCGTCGCCGGCTCGAGGACGTGCTGCCGCGCGTTCGCACCCGCGCCTAGCCTACAACGCCCGCGGCGCCGGATCGGGCGGCAGCGGAATGAACTCGACGTCGTCGTGGACCGGCAGCTTCATCCGACCCGCGCGCCAGTCGGCCTTCGCCTGCTCGATGCGCTCGCGTGACGACGATACGAAATTCCATTCGATGAAGCGCTCGCCGATCGGCTCGCCGCCGAGCAGCATCACGACGGCGGGCGTGACGGCCGTGAAAAGGATTGGCGCGCCGGGCGCGAACACGAGGAGCTGTCCGGCGGTAAAGGTGCCGCCATCGACTTCGACCGACCCCGAGACGACATACGCCGCGCGCTCCAGGTAGCGCGCCTCGAGTTGCGCGCGCGCGCCGGCGGCCAGCTTCCAGTGGACGTAGAACAACGGCGAGTGCGTATGGACGGCGGCCTTCGCGCCGAACGCCTCACCGGCGACGAGGCGCGCCCAGAGCCCGTCCGACTCGTAGACGGGAAGGTCGGCGGCGCCATGGTGACCGAACGACGGCGCGGTCTCCTCCAGTTCGCCCGGCAGGCCGACCCAAGCCTGGATTCCATGCAAATGCCCGCCGTCGCGGCGGGCGCGCTCGAAGCGCTCCGAGTGCGTGATACCGCGTCCGGCGGTCATCCAGTTGACCTCACCCGGCGTGATCGCCTGTTCCGACCCGACGCTGTCGCGATGCATGATCTCGCCGTCGAACAGGTAGGTGACCGTCGCCAGCCCGATGTGCGGATGGGGCCGGACGTCGACGGAGCGCGGAAGGCCCGGCGCGAAGTCCATCGGGCCCATGTGGTCGAAGAAGACGAACGGACCGACCATGCGGCGTCTCGCGAAGGGCAGCACGCGCCCCACTTCGAAGCCGCCGAGATCGCGTCGGCGAGATTCGATGACGAGTTCGATCATGGGGACCTCTGCGCGGAACGGTGCTCGAGTCGGTTCGGATCAATCGAAGGATACCGCGCTTGCCCGGAGCGGATTTGCGCGAGAATCGAGCCCGGGAGTCCCGCACCTGTCCTTACCCCGGAGAACGCACCATGCCAACCGTCCTCGGCACCGGAATCATCGCGCATGCCATCCAGCTCGCCATCGCACCGGTGTTCCTGCTGACCGGCGTTGCCGGCCTGCTCAACGTGATGGCGGCCCGCCTTGCGCGCGTGATCGACCGCGCTCGCTACCTCGAGCAGGGATGGACGGCCTTGGATGCGCGGGCGCGCGACGCGGTGCGCGTGGAGCTCGGCAACCTCGAGCGGCGGCGGCACGTGTGCAGCTGGTCCATCAATTTGTCGACGATCGCCGCGTTGCTGATCTGCCTCGTGATCGTTGCGCTGTTCGTCGAGGAGTTCTTCCAGCGCGACCTCAAATGGGTGGCCGGCGCGCTGTTCGTTGCGGCAATGGTCGCGCTGATCGGCGGTCTCGGCTGTTTCCTGCGCGAGGTCTATCTCGCGACGCACACGACGGGCCTCGACCTCTCGCGGTTCGAGTGAGGCCGGAGGAATCCACCCTGCGGCCGTGCTCGAGCGAGCATTGGACATGCGGTAGGGCGGCGCCGGGTGCTGCATCAATCGCGGCCCGAAGCCCGCGCCTGCGTCACTTGCGCTTCGCGAGTATCGTCTCGATTTCATCCATGATCGTGTTCATGCGCGCAATGAGCGCCTGGTAGGGCGCCGGCGTTGCCAGATCCACGCCTGCCGTCCTTACAAGTTCGTACGGGTAATTCGAGCCACCCGCCTTCAGGAGGTCGAGATAGCGCTTGAGCGCTCCCGGCTCGCCGGCGCCGACCATTTTCGCGAACTGCGCGCTGGCCGCGATCGACGTTGCGTATTGAAAGACGTAGAACGGATGCGTTTCGAAATGGGAGACGTAGGCCCATTCGACGCAATACGCATCGTCGATCGCCACCACGCCTTCGGCGGCGCCATGGTAGCGCTTCAGGATGTCGCAGTAGACCTTGGTGAAGGCGTCGCCCGAAAGCGGTTCGCCCTTGTCCACCCGCGCCTGGATCGTGCGCTCGAATTCGGCGAACATCGCCTGCCGGAAAAACGTCCCGCGGAGCTGTTCGAGCGCGGATCCGAGGTAGAACAGCCGCTCGTCGTCCGAGTTCGCCGTCCTGAGGGCTTGCTGCAGGAGCAGTTCCTCGTTGAAGGTCGACGCGATCTCGGCGATGAACGTCGCGTAGTGGGCGTTGACGAAGGGCTGCGCCTTGTCGGCGAGATACGAGTGCATCGCGTGGCCCCACTCGTGCGCCAACGTCGTGACCGATGCGTAGTCGTCGTTGTAGTTCATGAGCACGTACGGATGGACGTCGTACGCGTACCCGTCCATGTGCGCGCCCGACTGCTTGCGCGGGCGCGGATAGGTGTCCATCCAGCGGTTGTCGAGGCCGTAGGTCAGCGCCGCGATGTAGTCCTTGCCGAGCGGCGCGACCGCGTCCAGCACCATCGCGCGTCCTTTCGCCAGCGGAAACCTGAAATCGCCGTGCACGAGCGGCGGGTAGATGTCGTAGTAGTGCAGCTGCGGAACGCCCAGCATCTTCGCGCGCAGCCGGAAGTAGCGATGCAGGGTGGGCAGGCTGATGTTGGTCTGCGCAATCAGCGTGTCGAAGACCGCGACGGGGATGTTGTCGCGGTCGAGCGCTCGCGTGATCGAATCCGGGTACTTCCGGACCTTGGCGTACACCGACGCCTGCTTCAGCTGCGAGTACTGGTTGACGCCAATCGTCCGCTCGTAGGTCTTGTGCGCGCCGAAAAAGGCATCCATCACGCGCTTGCGATCGTCGCGGTTCGCCGCCTCGCGATATTTCGTGTAGGCCGACCCGTCGACGGTCACCTCCTCGCCCGTGGACAGCTTGATCTTTGGCCACGGGATGTCGGCGTTCGTCAGAATCGTGTACGCGCTGCTGCCGGCGTTGTCCATTTGCCCGAACTTCGCCACGATTGCCTCGCCCTCGTCATTCAGCGTGTGCGGCGCCTTGCGCAGCACCTGGTCGAGCGGGAAGCGATAGACGGCGAGCGCGGGCTCCTTTTTCAGGAACTGCGCGATGCGCTCCTTGCCGACCTTCAGGATTTCCGGATCGACGAAGGCGCCGGCCTCGCTCAACCGGTTGCCGATGATGTCGCCCTTCTGGTCGAGCTCGAGGAAAGCGGGCGATCCGGTGTCTTCGGAAAGCTGCTCGCTGGCAAACGCGGCCATCCGGTAATAGCGCTTGGTCATGTCCGCCTGCAGGTCGAGGCATTGTTTCAGGCGCGCGGCGCTGTCGCCGAGATGCC
>JBDTLY010000231.1:0-5757 GCA_039934535.1 Casimicrobiaceae bacterium
GCAGCGGGTGCGCTGGCGCTGGCGGCCATCGCCATGTTCGCCGGCCCGGTCTTCGATGACTTCCGGCGTCGCCTCGGCGGGCGCCGGTGCCGCCTGCTCCATCGCGGCCTCGAGCTGCTCGGCCTTCGCCGCGGCGACCTCGTCCCCTGCCGCCTTCGCGATCACCGCCTCGGCCTTCGCCTGCTCGGCCACGGCCGCGGTCGGCAGCGATGCCGCCGCCAGCGCCGGCTTGACCGCCGCGGCGTGCGCCTCGACGAGATTCGACATGAAGCGCTCGCGGTCTTCCGGCGGCCAGCTCACGTTCTGCATGCCCGAGGACATCCGCTTCAACAGCGACGGCAGCAGCGCGACGAGGTGCCGGCGGTCCTCGTTCGTCTTCTTCGGCTGCACGCTCCAGACGAGATCCTCGAGGGTCGCCACCGCCTGGCCCCAGGCCTCGCTTTCCTCGCCCTGCTGCATGTAGACATTTTCCAGCGCGGACTGCCAATGGACGCGCAGGAACGACGCGAGGAAATTCGGAATCGGATACTGCTCGACGCGCCGCTCGATCTCCGCCTTCGACACCGCCGTCGCGATCTGCTTGCGGTCGCTCTGGTTGATCTCCTCGGCGGTCGTCTGGATGTTCGCTTCGGCGGCCTTTTCCTCCTCCGCGAGGAACATCTCGAGGTCTTCACGGAGCTCGTCGAAGATCGCGAGGTTATCGGCGAAGCCGTCGAGGATGCGGTGGACGATTCGGTCGATCTGCTTGTAGAGGGGATCCTCCTGCCCCATCACCGGCGACCACCCGAGCCCCGCTTCGGCCAGCGCGTTGACGAGCAGGCGCGACGGATGGCTCTTCTTCGCGAAGAACGCGCCGTCCAGCATCGCGGCCTTCAGCACCGGGATCTGCAGCCGCGCAAGCAGCGCCTTGATGCCGTCCGGGAGGTCCTTGGTCTCGAAGATGAAGTCGAACAGCATCGCGACCAGCTCGATCGTCATCGACTCGAGCTGGTTCGCCTTCTTGCCGAGCGGCGACTCCTGCAGGTCGCGCAGCACGTTGTGCGTGCCCTGCGGAATTCCCGAGAACTGGACGTATGCGCCGCCGCCGAGGTCGAAGTCCCTTTCGCCTGCCTGCAGGCGCGCAAGGCCTTCACCCAGCGCGGGCGTCGCCATGATCGGCGCGCCCGGTATGTATCCCGACGGCGTCGGCGCCAGCGGGCCGGTCGGTATGTAGCGACCGCCGCCGCCGCCCATGTCGATCTGCGGGAAATCGCCGCCGCCGGGCGGGCCGTCGAACATTCCGGGCGGCATCCCCATCGGTTGCCCGCCTTGCTGCCCGGGCGGCATCGCGAAACCACCCGGCGGCATTTCAGGTGCGCCACCGGGTTGCGCATACGAGGGCGGGGGCCGCATGGGCACCGATTGCCCGGCAAACATGCGGCGGAAGAGCGACATCACGTCGACCTCGGCCATCGGCGGCTCGGCCGGCGCCGGAGGCGGCAACCCGGCAGCCTGCGCAGCAGCGGCCTTCGCGCGGTCGGCGGGGCTGCCCCGATTGATGATCGAGGGGCGGCTCCCGGCGGGAATCACGCTCAGGCCGCTGAGGTGCTTGTTCAGGTCGGTATAAATCGTGTTGAGGTCGCCGAGCGAGGCCTGGTTTATCTCCTTCAGGATCGCGAACTTGATCCGTTCGTCGGCCTTGAGCGTATTGAGCGCCTCCACAAAAGAATCGATGATCGCTGCAGGCGCCAACGGGTTGTCGGTAGTCTCGAGGTCGGGGTTGCCGAGCAGGTGGCCGATGCCGCGGTTAAGCGTCTGCAATTCGTCGTGGCACGCGTTCTCGACGACACGCGTGATGTTCCCGGTGACGACCGACTCATCCATGCGCGAGGTGTCAACCAGCGTCAGCGTGTCGACGTCGACTTTCGCCTTCGAGTACACCTCCTTGCTGGCAACCTTGCCCGAGATGCCGTCGTTGACGCGCATGCGCATGCGCTTCTCGAACTCGCCCATCAGCGTCGGCCGGTGCCCTTTGAGCACCGAGCGCGCGTCGAGGTAGACCTGCTGCTCGTCGCGCGCCTCGGTCCGGCCCGCGCGATCCATCAGCATGTCGGACACCTTGTCCAGCAGCGTCGTGAACGCGAGCAGCAGGCGATGAATCGCGAGATCCCGGCAGTCGGCCAGGATCTTCGACATCTCGCGTGAAGCGGGCCGGCGGGCGGCTGATTCAGTGGTCGGTGCGTTCATCCTCGTAACGCCGATGCTGATGCGTTCCGCCGCCCATCGCGAGGGGCGCGGACGTTCCGGCGAAGGTTCGCCCGGCGGCTGGCCTGAATCTAGAAATCTCCGGACGAAAATCCGCTAAGTTACTGTAGCACGAGCGGATTCCGCTTGCCAACGATGGAAATTCCCTCCGCTAGCGGTCGAGGTCCGCCCAGGCCCGTTCCAAGCGCTTATATGACACCGGGAATGGCGTCCGAAGCTCCTGGGCGAAGAGTGAAACCGACAGTTCCTCCAGTAGCCACCGAAACTCGTCGAGCCGGGGCTCCGACCGGGCGGCCATCTGGTTGCGCTCCGCCCGCTCCCTGTGGCGTCCCCACCACTGCGAGACCGTCACGGCGTGCTGGGCATCGCGCGCCGGATTTTCGGCAAATTTGGCGATCCTTCGGTCGAGTGCCTTTAGGTAGCGAGGCAGGTGACCGAGCTGCACCCAAGGAGTCGCACGGAAAAACCCTGGATAAACAAGAGAATCTCGGCGCGCACGGATCTCGGCGGCAAGCCGTGCGTGGGCCGGCGGCATCCCTGCGATCCGCTGGGTCAGTGCGTGATGCTCGGCCCTGATCGATGCCAGCAGGCGGGACGCGCCCTCGGCCACGGCAGGCAGCCGCGCGCGCGCCCGCTTGACCTGCTCCAGGAAGGCCGATTCGGTGCGCGGCAGCGGGTCGTCTCCGACGAACGCGCGGTCGACGACGGCCGTCACGACATCCACGAGAAGGCGATCCGTCGGTATCGTCGTCCTCAACTGCAGCGCGGCTTGCGCGAAGCCGGGCGCGCCCTTTTCGAGTTGGCTGACCGCATCCTTGAGCGCGATTCGAATGAGGCGGACCACCCCTGCGCGCGTCGACGCCTCCGCGCCCTCGCGGGTGTCGGAAAGCGCGATCGAAACCGAGTCGCCGTCATCGACCAGCGCGGGGTAGCCCGTGATCCGCTCTCCCGCGTGCACTCGCGTCAGCGCTTCCGGAAGATCGCCAAAATCCCACCGCCGCAGTCCGCGGCGCTCCACCGGCGGACCGGCATGCGCGAACGACAGTTGCGCCGCTTCGCCGAGCTGCGCGCGCAGCGCGGCGAGGTCGCGCCCGCTCCCGAGTTCATCGCCGGCGGCATCGACGACGACGATATTGACCAGGAGATGCGGAGGCAGCACGGTCGCGTCCCAGGTGTCCGGCGCGAGCGTTGCGTCGAGGCGCGCCGCGAGCCATGCACGCAAGGTATCCGGCAACGGGGCCCTGCCCGGAGCGGACGCCTCGAGAAACGCGGTCACGGCTTCCGGCAGCGGGGTCAGCCGGTTGCGCACGGCCTTGGGCAGCGCCTTCAGCAGCGCCAGCACCTTGTCCCGGACCATCCCGGGCACGAGCCAGGTGAGGCGCGCGGCGTCGAGCTGATTCAGGAGCGCGAGCGGAACGGTCAGCGTGAGACCGTCCACTGGATGCCCCGGCGCGAACCGGTAGCGCAGTGGCAGGCTCGCGCCGGCCATCGGGATCGCCTCGGGAAACAGGGTCTCGGTCACCTGCGCGGCCGCGTGGCGCATCAGTATTTCGCGGGTGAGGAACAGCAGGCGCGGATCCGCGCGCTCGGCCTCCTCGCGCCAGCGCTCGAACGTCACGCGCGAGTGAATCGCGGCCGGCAGCCGCTCGGCGTAGAAATTCTCGATCACCGCGTCGTCGACCAGCACGTCTTGGCGCCGCGCCTTGTGCTCGAGCAGGGCGACGTCGGCGACGAGCCGGCGGTTGTGCTCGAGGAACGCGCCCTTCGTCGCCAGCGCGCCGGGGACGAGTGCCTCGCGGATGAAGACGCCGCGCGCCACGGCGGGATCGACGCGGCCGTACGACACGCGGCGGCGTGGCACGAGCGTGAGCCCGTACAGCTGCACCCGCTCGCTCGCGACGACTTCTCCCCGATCCGCGTCCCAATGCGGCTCGAAATATTCGCGCGTGACGCGATCCCCCGCGACGGCCTCGATCCACTCGGGCTCGATCTTCGCCGCGCATCGCGCGAAAAGACGCGACGTTTCGACGAGCTCGGCCGCAAGTGCCCATTTCGGCGGCTTTTTCGCGAGGCCGGATCCCGGATGCAAATGAAAATTGATGCCACGCGCGCCGAGATAGGCCTGCCCCTCGGCGTCCTTCATGCCGACGTTGCCGAGGAGCCCCGCGAGCAATGCCTCGTGGATCGTCCGATAGCGCGTCGCGTCGATCGTCGCCGGCAGCTGCGCGTCCCACTTCCATCCCTGCTCGGCGATCTCGCCGGCGAGCTGTGCGTGCACGTCGCGCCATTCGGTGAGCCGCAGGTACGAGACAAAGCGCGCGCGGCAGGCATCCACCAGCCGGCGATGCGGCAGCCGCTGCGCAAGCTGCGCGCCGAAGAATTCCCACAGCGCAAGGAACGACAGGAAGTCGGAACGCTCGTCGCGGAACAGGAGATGCGCCTGGTCGGCCGCCTGCTGCTTCGCGAGCGGCCGGTCGCGCGGATCGGGCACCGACAACGCACTAGCGATCACGAGCACCTCGGGCAGGCAGCCGGCGGCGCGCGCCGCGAGGACCATGCGGCCGACGCGCGGATCGACCGGAAGACGCGCGAGCTCGCGCCCGAGCGGCGTCAGCTTGCGTTGCTCGTCGACCGCCGAAAGCTCCTGCAGCTGCTGGTAACCGTCGGCGATCGCGCGCGTCGACGGCGGCTCGACGAACGGAAACGCGTCGACGGCGGACAGGCCCAGCGCCGCCATCCGCAGGATCACCGCGGCGAGCGAACTGCGCAGGATTTCCGGTTCGGTGTACATCGGCCGCGCCGCGTAGTCGTCCTCGCCGTAGAGCCGCACGCAGATGCCCGCGGCGACGCGGCCGCAGCGGCCCGCGCGCTGGTTGGCGGCCGCCCGCGAGATCTTTTCCACCTGCAGCAGCGTCGTCTTGTTGCGCAGCGAATAACGCTTGACGCGCGCGAGCCCGGAATCGATCACGTAGCGGATGCCGGGCACCGTCAGCGACGTCTCCGCGACGTTGGTGGCGAGCACGACGCGCCGTCCCTTCGACGGCGCGAACACGCGCTGCTGCTCGGGCACCGTGAGGCGCGCGAAGAGCGGCAGGATCTCGACCGCGCCGGCGTACGGGCGGCGCGCGAGACTCCTGCCCAGCAGCTCCGCGGTCTCGCGGATCTCGCGCTCGCCGGGCAGGAACACGAGGATGTCGCCCGGCCCCTCGCGCCACAGGTCCTCGGCCGCGGAAACGATCGCGTCCTCGAGCTCCTCTTCGTCGTCGGCTTCCTCGGCCGCCGTGGTCAGCGGCCGATACCGCATCTCGACCGGAAAGACGCGCCCCGAGACCTCGATCACGGGCGCCGGATTCTCCGACGTCCCGAAGTGGCGCGCGAAGCGCTCCGCGTCGAGTGTTGCCGAAGTGACGATGACCTTGAGATCGGGCCGCCGCTGCAGCAGGTCCTTCAGGTAGCCCAGCAGGAAATCGATGTTGAGGCTGCGCTCGTGCGCCTCGTCGACGATGATGGTGT
>JBDTLY010000232.1:0-5744 GCA_039934535.1 Casimicrobiaceae bacterium
CACTCCTTGTTGATCGTGATGTCGCCCTCGAAGAAGTGGAAGCGCTTCTCGGGCAGCAGGTCGGCGATGCGGTCCGTCTGCATGTCCATGCCATAGACGTCCCAGTCCGTGGTGTCGAGGATGCGCCGCGACAGGTGGTGGCCGATGAAACCGTTGATGCCGAGGATCAGGACTTTTCTCATGGGTCTTCGGTAGGGGTGACGGTTTCGCTCCGTTGCGGCGGATGCAGCAGGCGGTCGAGCCGGCTCGGGGCGAAGGTGGGAATGGCGAGCAGCAGGTAACTGTACATCCCGATGCGCGGGCTGTAGAGCGAGATGGCCATCGACACCAGCGGAATGGCGCCGTAGACCCAGACTTCCTGCCGCATTTCCGCGGCGGCGGTCGGCGTGAGGTCGGGCGCCGCCAGCGTCGGATGCGCGGCGAGGTAGCGCAGCTGGAGCGCCAGCAGTCCGCCCAGCGCGATGAGATTGAAGCCGTAAACGAACACGGGCAGGGTCAGGTGGCCGTGATCGCCGAGGAGGTCGGTGGAGAACGGGACGAACGTCACGAGCAGCAGGAAGGCCATGTTCATCCACAGCAGCCGGCGGTCGACGTGGCGGACGTAATGGAACAGCATGTGATGGGCGATCCAGAAGATCGCGAGCACGACGAAGCTGATCGCGTACATCGCGAAGCTGTGCTCCAGCGTGGCGAGGTGGTCGATCAGCCCGGAGTTCGTCTCGATCGTGAGATTCACGGGCGACTTGATGTCGAGGACGAGCAAGGTCATCGCCACGGCGAAAATCCCGTCCGCGAGCGCCTCGATCCGGTTCTTGGCGAGCCCCCGGCTGTCGAGCGTCGGTGCGTCGTCGGCGCGTTTCATGCGATCACGCGCGGCCAAGGGAAATGGGGGCTGCGCCGAAGCGCGCGGTGAACGAGGGCGGGGGGACGATCGCGCCGTCGAGCTCCAGCGCCATCACGTGCAGCAGACCGCCGCCGCCGCAGCGCGCGACGAGGCGGGTGTCCTGCACGGCGAGGGTGGGCGCCAGCGTCGGCGGCGAGGCGTCCGGCGCGACGCGCGTGCGCAGGATCCTTGCAGGCACGCCCCCGACGGCGGTGAACGCGCCCGGATACGGTGGCGCGACGGCGCGGACGAGGTTGTGGATCGTGCCCGCGTCGCGCGTCCAGTCGATCGCGCCGTCTTCGGGGCGGCGGCCGCCGCGGTAGCTGCCCCGCGCAGGGTCCTGCGGCAGGCGCGCCGCATTGCCGGCGAGGAGTCCGGGCAGCGCGCGATCGAGCGTCAACTCCGCCGCGACCGTCACCTTGTCGAACACTTCGCGCGCCGTGTCGTCGGGCAGGATCGGCACGGCCGTCTGCGCGACGATGTCGCCGTCGTCGGGCTTCGTCGTCATATAGTGCAAGGTCGCGCCCGTTTCGCGCGCGCCTTCGAGGACCGCCCAGTTGACGGGAGCCCGGCCCCGAAACTTCGGCAGCAGCGAGCCGTGCAGGTTGAGCGCGCCGCGCGCCGGCAGCGCCAGCAGCGGCGCCCGCAGCATCTTCCGGTAGTAGAACGAGAACAGGAAATCGGGCGCGCACGCCGCAACCTGCGCCACGACCGCCGCGACGTTGGGATCCTCTGGCATGGTGGTGGCGATTCCGTAGTCGGCGGCGGTCGCGGCGACCGAGTCGAACCAGTTCACCTCGCGCGGATCGTCCGCGTGCGTGACCACGAGCGGGACGTCGACGCCGTGTGCCAGCAGGACCTTGAGGCAGCGGACGCCGACATTATGGTAGGCGAAGACGACGGCGCGGGTCATTGGGATCGCGCGTTACGATCGGCCGTTTCCCGACCCGTCGTTTCCCCATCGCCTTCCAGCACGGCACGCACCGTGTAGCGCGGGCGTTCGCGCACCTGCTGGTAGATGCGCCCGACGTACTCGCCGACGAGGCCCAGCCCGAACAGCAACATGCCGATCAGGAAGAACGCGAGGATGTCGCGGTCCCAGAGCAGGTGCAGCGTGGCGCCGAGGTCGTGCCAGTCCGCCACGGCAAGGCGGTAGGCAATGACGATCAAATACGCGGCGAGCGCCAGCAGCGACACCAGCATCCCGAACATCGAGAACGCCTGCAGCGGTACGAGCGAAAATCCCGTGATGAGATCGAAGTTGAGGCGGATCAGCTTGTACAGCGAATACTTGGACTCGCCGGCCGCGCGTTCCTCGTGTGCGACGTCGACTTCGGTGGGGTTCGCGGCAAACGTATACGCGAGCGCGGGAATGTAGGTGCTGACCTCGCGGCTCGCGGCGACGGCGGCGGCGATCTCCCGGCTGTACGCGCGCAGCATGCAGCCCTGGTCGGTCATTCTGATCCGGGTGATGCGCTCGCGCAGCCGGTTCATTGCGCGCGACGCGGCCCGCCGCCACAGCGAGTCCTCGCGCGTGCGGCGCACGCCGCCGACGTAGTCGTGGCCCGCGTCCATCGCCGCGAGCAATTTCGCGATTTCCTCGGGTGGATTCTGCAGGTCGGCGTCGAGCGTGACGACGCGCCCGCCGCGGCAGCGCTCGAACCCGGCGACGATTGCCGTGTGCTGGCCGTAGTTCGCGTTGAACAGCACGACGCGCGTGACATCGCGGCGGCGCTCCCACTGCTCGCGCAACAGCGCCGCGGAGCGGTCGCGGCTGCCGTCGTTCACGAAGATGACTTCGTAACCGACCCCGAGCGCGTCGAGGGCCGGATAGAGGCGCGCGAACAGCGCCGGCAGGCCGGCCTCCTCGTTGTAGACGGGGATCACGACCGAGAGCGTTGGCGCGGCGTTCATGATTTTCGGGATTCAGGCACGGGCTGCCGCGATGACTTCGGCCGCGGCGTGAGCGACGCGGTCGACGTCGGAAGCGGTCATCGCGGCGTGCAGCGGCAACGTCACCGTCTCGCGCGCGATGCGCTCCGCGTTCGGAAACTGGCCTTCCGTTCCGCCGTGCCTGCGGCCGAGCGTGGACAGGTGCAGCGCCTCGTACGATACACCGGTGCCGATGCCGCGCGCCTCGAGGGCGTCGCGGAATTGCCGGCGGTCGATGGTGAGCCGGTCGAGCGGCAGCAACACGCTCCACATGTTCCAGGATTGGCCGTCCCCCAGCCGCGGGCGCGGCGGCAGCACGCAGGCGGGATCGGTTGCGAAGCGCTCGAAATACCGCTCGGCCAGCGCGCGACGCGTGGCGAGGAACGTCGGCAACTGCAGGAGTTGCGCGTGGCCGATCCGCGCATTGACGTCGGGCAGGTTGAACTTGCCGCCGGGAAAGGCGACATCCCGCGTGCGGTCCGGCAGATAGACGATGCCGTGGAAACGCAGCGACTCGACCCGCGCCGCCTCGGCGGCGTCGTTGACGACCAGCGCGCCGCCTTCGATCGACGTGATGTTCTTGTTGGGGTGGAAGCTGAACGCGACGAGATCGCCGATCGCGCCAACATTGCGGCCCTTCCATTGCGAGCCCATGACGAGCGCCGCATCCTCGATCACGCGCAGCTTGCGCGCGCGGGCTAGTTCGTAGAGGCGATCGAGGTCGGCGAGCGAGCCCGGCCAGTGCGTTGGCATGATCGCGCGGGTGCGCGTCGTGATCGCGGCTTCGACAGCGGCGAGGTCGAGGTTGCGCGTCACGAGGTCGCAATCGACGAACACGGGCGTGGCGCCGACCTTGACGATCATGTTGAGGACCGTGAAGAAGCTCTGGGCGCAGGTGATCACTTCGTCGCCAGGGCCGATCTCCGCCAGCTGCAGCGCGACTTCGACGGCGGCGGTGCCGGAGGTCATCACGCGCACCGGGCGGCCGCCGCAAAATCCGGAAAGCGAATCCTCGAACCGGCGCACCCAAGGTCCGCTCGCGAGGTGGCCCGATCGCAGGACGTCGCCGACGCCCGCGATGGTCGCCTCGTCCAGTACGGGGCCGGCGAACTTGAGATAGGGAAGCGCGCCCATCGTGAAAAGGTGGCCGTCAGCCCTTCGCGAGGAGCCAGACGCCGATGACGATGAAGCCGATGCCCAGCCATTTCGCCGTGGTGACGGCCTCGCCGAAGAGGTAGTGCGCGGCAATCGCGTTGATGATGTAGCCGATCGAAAGCAGCGGATAGGCGACCGAGACCGGCACGCGCGACAAGCCGAGGATCCAGACGAAAAGCGACAGCACGTAGCACGCGGCGCCCAGGATGAAATGGCCTTGCGTCGCCATCCGCATCAGCGTGTCGGGCCAGGTGTCGCGCGACAGCGTGATGACGCCGAGCACGTTGGTGCCCGCCTTCAACAACAGTTGCGCGCCCGCATTCAGCAGGACGCCGGTCAGCAGCAACGCGAATGCGGACGAACTCACTTCCGGCTCACGATCACGCGGCGGGAATCGCGCGCGAGCACGCGCATCGGCAGGCCATCGGCGGCGAGCCGCTCGTACTGGGGGGGCGGCAGCACGGCGTAGCCTTCGGTGAGCTTCTGCCACGCGTCGATCCACGCGCCGATGGTCGGAATCTGGAGATGCGGCTCGGCGTCGATCCCGGGGCCGAGCTCGTCCCGGAAAGCGACCAGCGTGGTCGTGCGGCCAAGATAGAACGGAATGGTCTGGTCGTACATCGCGATCTGATAGAAGTGCGCGTCGTGGCTGATCGGCGCATCGACCTGCGCCGCCCGGAGGATAGCCGATGTCGAGCGCGTCGGGCTGAACGCCTGAAACCCTGCGACGGCCAGGGCGACCGCGGCGAGTGTGGAGACCGCGAGGAGGGATGCGCCCCAGAAGCGGGCGACGGGCACTCTGCCTGCCTGCCGCAACGCGTAGGCGGCCGCGACGGCGCCGACGGCAGCGACGACCAGCGCGGCCTTGACCCAGAGGCCGTAGGCCGCGAGGATCTCCACGGGCTGGGGGCCGTCCGCAAGCCGCGCGACGATCCGGTCGTATCCTAGGAGCAGCGCGAACGCGATGACGCTGATGACCACCGCGCCGGGCATCGCCTGTTTCGCGAGTTGCCTGGGATCCTGATGCAGCAGCAGATCGCCGGCCACGAGCGCAAGCGGCCCGAACATCGGCAGGATGTACGACGGCAGCTTCGATCCCGACAGGCTGAAGAACACGAACACGAACCCGGCCCATACAAGCGCCAGGCGACGCCACGAAAAGATCCGCTTGCCGGCGCCGCCATCGTGCCACGTCGCGCGCGCACCCATGACCAGCACGACGAGCCAGGGCAAGCTGCCGGCGGCCGCGAGTGGAATGAAGTAATACCACTGACCGGTGCGCTGATGTTCCTCGGTGAGGAACCGCTGGAATTGCTCGTGGACAAAGAAAAACTTCAGGAATTCGGGATTGGCGTTCGCGACCTGGATGAACCACGGCGCAGTCAGGAGGAGAAATAGCGCGACGCCCGTCAGGATATGCAAGCGGCGCCAGAGCCCGAAGTCGCGGTTGAGGACCGTGTAGACGACGAGCGTACCCACGGGCAGCACGACGCCGATGGGTCCTTTCGACAACGTCGCGCCCGCCATGGCGGCCCATGTGACCAGCATCCACGCGTGTCGCGTCCGGTCGGCGGTACCGGGCCGCTGGGCGATCACGAACGCGGCGAATGCCAGCGTCAGGAAGAATGCAAGTCCGGAGTCGAGCGTGACGATCTGCGACATGCCGGCGTGCCACAGCGTGCCGGCAAGGGCGATGCCGGCGAACGCCCCCAGCGCGCGTCCGCCGAGCGCACATCCGGCAACCCCAATGGCGACGACCGCGAGCCATCCGGCG
>JBDTLY010000233.1:0-5730 GCA_039934535.1 Casimicrobiaceae bacterium
CCTGTGCTTCGACGCGTCCGGCTGGTATCGGCGCGAATTCTTCCTGTCGGTGGCCTCCGCGACGCTGGGCGAGATGGCCTATGCCAAGGCCGACCCGAACCTCACGCACGAGCTTGCGCTGCAGATCGGCGTCTTTTGCGCGGGCCTGTTCGTCGCCTGCATGTTCTGCCACGGCGAGCTCGCGCGGCTGAAGCCCGCGCCGAAATATCTCACGCGGTTCTACCTGATGATGTCGCTCGGCGGCGCCGGCGGCGCGGTGCTGGTCGGCATCGTCGCGCCGCTGGTGCTGCCCGCCAATTTCGAGCTGATTGGCGGCCTCGTCCTGTGCGCGCTGCTGCTGCTGTGGCAGGTCCGCCGGCTGCACCCGGTCTTCATCCTGCTCGCCGCGACGGCCGTGCTGACGGCGATCGGCTGCGGCGTGTGGTCGGTGCGCGAGTTCTACGACGACGTGATCGTCGCGAAGCGCAATTTCTACGGCGTGCTGCGCGTGACCGAATGGGGCGCCGGTGCCCCGGAGAACCATCGCCGCTCGCTCATCCACGGCTCCATCCTGCACGGCACGCAGTTCCAGGCGCCGGACCTCAAGGGCGAGCCGACGACCTATTACACGCGGACGTCGGGCATCGGGCGCCTGCTCGAGTCGTTGCATCCGCGCAAGGATCCGCTCAAGGTCGGCGTGATCGGCCTCGGCACCGGCACGATCGCCACCTACGGCGCGAAGGGTGACACCTACCGCTTCTACGACATCAATCCCGAGGTGATCGCCGCGGCGCAGCGCGAATTCTCGTACCTGGGCGACAGCGCGGCGACGATCGAATTGCCGTTGGGCGACGCGCGCCTGTCGCTTGAGCGCGAACCGAAGCAGAACTTCGACGTGCTCGCAATCGACGCATTCTCGAGCGACGCGATACCCGTCCACCTCATCACGTCGGAGGCCCTCGCGATCTACAAGCGGCACATGAAGCCGGGCGGCGTCATCGCCTTCCACGTGACGAACCGCTACCTCGACCTGGTCCCCGTCGTGCAGGCGCTCGCCGACGCGCAGGGGCTGTCGGCAATGCTCATTCGCGACGACACCAAGGACGGGATGACAAGCACCAGCGACTGGGTGCTGCTGTCCGACGATCCGGCTTCGCTCGCGAAGCCCGCGCTCGCCGACAATGCGACGCCGATCGAGCCGCGGCCCGACTGGCGCCTGTGGACCGACGACTTCAACAACCTGCTGCAGGTCCTGAAATAGCCATGCCGGGAATCGCCCGCGACCCCGCCCCGTACCGCGCGCTCGTTCACCCTCCCGGTGCGCGGCACATCGAGGCGCTCGATCAGCGCGCGCTCCCGCACGCCGTGATCAGCGTGAAGATCGCAAGCGCCGACGCGGCGGCGATGGCGATCCGCACGATGTGGGTGCGCGGCGCGCCGCTCATCGGCGCCGTCGGCGCGTATGGGCTTGCGCTGGCACTCGATCGCGACCCGGGCGACGACGCGCTTGCGAGGGCCTATGCGGCACTCGACGCGACGCGACCGACCGCCGTCAACCTGCGCTGGGCGCTCGATCGCGTCCGCGTCGCGGTCCTCCCGCTCGACGTCAGCGCGCGCGCCGACGCCGCGTGGCGCGAAGCCGATGCGATTGCCGTCGAAGATGAGGCGATGAATCATGCGATCGGCCTCGTGGGGCTCGCGCTGCTGCGCGACGTCGCGTCGCGGCGCTCCGGGCCTGTGCGCGTCATGACCCATTGCAACGCGGGCGCGCTTGCCACCTGCGGCTGGGGCACGGCGACCGCGCCGCTGTTCCTCGCGCACGCCGAAGGATTGCCGGTGCACGTCTGGATCAGCGAAACCCGGCCGCGGCTGCAAGGGGCCAATCTCACCGCGTGGGAGATGGCGCGGCGCGGCGTTCCGCACACGCTTTTCGCGGACAGCGCGAGCGCGCTGCTGATGCGCCGCGGCGACGTCGACGTTGTCATTGTCGGCGCGGATCGCGTCGCGGCCAACGGCGACGTATGCAACAAGATCGGGACCTACCCGAAAGCGCTCGCCGCGCACGACAACGGCGTGCCGTTCTACGCCGCGTTGCCGTCGCCCACGCTCGACGCGCGCCTTGCGAGCGGCGACGGAATCCCGATCGAGACGCGCGGCCCGGACGAGGTGCTGAGCGTTTCCGGGCGCGACAGCTACGGGCAGACGGCTTCGGTCACGATCGCCCCCGTGGGAACCCACGCCGTCAACTACGCGTTCGACGTGACGCCGGCGCGGCTCGTGACCGGGCTCATCACCGAGCGGGGCGTCGCGGCGGCGGAGCGCTCGGCGCTGGCGGCGTTGTTTCCGGAGCGCTTTGCCTGATGCCGCCAGACCCGGGCGAATGCGACCTTCGTGCGTCGATCATTGCGACCGCGCGCGCGATGAATGCGGCGGATATCAATCGCGGCAAGTCGGGCAACGTCAGCGCACGGATGGGCGCGGGCTTTCTGATCACGCCGACGGGAATTCCGTATGACGCGACGACGCCCGACGACATCGTCGCGATGACGCTGGACGGCGAGGCGCGCGGCGCCCGGGCGCCGTCGTCCGAATGGCGGTTTCATCGCGACCTCTATCGCGCCCGCGATGAGTTCCACGCCATCGTCCACGTGCACGCGCCGTTCGCGACGACGCTCGCGTGCCTACACCGCGGGATTCCCGCGTTTCACTACATGGTGGCCATGGCCGGCGGTCCCGACATCCGGTGCGCGCCGTATGCGACGTTCGGTTCGCAGATGCTCGCCACCCTGGCCGTCGCGGCCATGGCGGATCGCCGCGCGTGCCTTCTGGCAAACCACGGGATGATCGCCGCCGGGCGCGACCTCGCGGGGGCGCTGTCGCTGGCGATCGAGGTCGAGAGCCTTGCCGAGATGTACTGGCGCGCCCTGCAGCTCGGCGAACCGGCCCTCCTGTCGGATGCCGAAATGGACGTCGTCCTCGCCAAATTCCTCACTTACGGTCATCCCGCGCGCGACTGACCGGCCGGACACGCCGCTTCGGCGTCACCGCGCGCCGTATTCCCCTTTGTAACCAACAGCCTGACCATCGGTCGCTGGACGTGCCGCGAACGACATGGCACGTCACCTCCCGGCCCGCCGTTCAGCGCGCCCGGCGCCGGCCCCCGACCGCACGCCGCCCGTCAGTTACGGAACAAAAGCCTTCTCCAACAGATTAGTATGCTGACAGCATATGCTGATGGCATAGCTCCCGCGGTGCCGCCGAGGCCAGGATCTTGGCCGTCTATGCAAATGGCATGCGGATTGCAGGACTTTGATCCTGCAGACGGAGAAGACAATGAGAACCTCGAATTCAATCAAGCGCCTGGCTGCGGTCGCGGTCATCGCGGCAATCGCAGGTGCGGGCCTGCCGGCCGCGTACGCGCACCATGCCGCCCCGGTCGACCACGGCTCGGCCGTGGCCGGGATGCCGGATGGCACGTCGATGTCGCTCGAAGGGCGCCTGTCCATCCTCGACTTCGTCAACGGCGGCGGCCACGAGCGGATATACGCCCTCGTCGCCAGCGACGGGTCGGCAACCCGGGTCAAGTTCGCCGCGAACGCCAGCGTGCGCCAGGGCATGTCGCTGGTGGTTTCCGGTTACACCTCCCACCGCATGCTGGTCGTCCAGCAACAGCAGCCGGCGCCGCGGAAAGCCATCGCCGCGGCCGCGTCCACGGCGGTGACCATGGAAGGCACGCTGAGGCTTCTCCACTCCGACAATTTCGATGGCGGAACGAGCCGGTTCCTCTGGACGCTGGAGGACGATAAAGGCGGCGGCATCGAGCTCGACATCCCGATTGCGCCGACCGACATGAAGCCGGGCATGCGCGCCGCGGTCACGGGCACGCGCAGCGGCGCCACGATCACGCCGGATTCGATCTCCGTGCTCGCGCAGGCGCCTGAACGCAATGCGGGCGCGGTGACGTCCGCGCAGACCGCCTCGGTGCTCGTCATCCTGCTCAATTTCCAGCCAACGCCACCGGCGACGGTTCCATCGACGCCGTTCACGCAGGCCGCGGTGGATGGCGTCGTCTTCTCGGGCGCGAACAGCATCGCCGCGTACTGGAACGAAGTCTCGTACGGCAACCAGCTGATGACCGGCACCGTGACGCCGTGGCTGACGGCGAGCTTCCAGCGTCCGGCAACCTGCGATTACTACGGGCTCGCGACCGAGGCGCGGCGCCTGGCGCAGCTCGCGGGCTACAACCTCGCGAGCTACCAGAAATTCCATTACCTCTTCACCAACGTTCCGTCCTGCGGCTGGGCTGGGCTCGGCCAAGTGCCTGGATCTTATACGTGGAGCAATCAGTACAACACGCTTGGCGTCATCGGCCATGAGCTCGGCCACAACTTCGGCCTGGGACACGCGAACTCGCTGCCGTGCAACGGCGTTACGATCGCCACCAATTGCCCGCTGGCGCGCCCGGAATACGGCGACCCGTGGGACATCATGGGCAACCAGAGCTCGCGCTCGATCAACGCATGGCAGAAGAACGACATGGGCTGGGTCCCGGACGCCAAGGTCGCCACGCACCCCGGCGGCACCGCGTCGTACACGCTCTCACCCCTCACCTCTCCCGGCGGTGCTCTCTACGCGGTGCAGGTGCCCGCCGCCGTGCATCGCACGTACTGGATCGAATACCGCCAGGCAACGGGCTTCGATGCGGGGCTGCCGGCATCCGCCACGAACGGCGCGATCGTCCACCTGGGCGGACTCATGCACCAGTCGGACCGCAGCGAATACGGCTGCTGGGACACGTGCTTCCTCGACATGGTGCCCGGGACCGGGAGCATGACCGACGGCGCGCTTCAGATTCCCAACGCGTTCGTCGACGCGCAGACCGGCGTGACGATCACGGCCGTATCGAAGGGCGCCGGCGGATTGACGGTTTCCGTGGCGAGCCCGCCGACGCGTGTCAACACCGGACTCTACCGAAAAGTATCGCCGTCATCGGGGGCGCCGGTCTACAAGTTCCTGCTGGACTACGGGTTCGCGCAAGCGCCGGACGCGAAGATTCCGTTCGGCATGGCGGGCGATGTCCCGCTGGTCGGGAATTTCACGTATGACGGGCTGACAAGCATCGGTGTCTATCGCAACGGCAATTGGTACTTCGACACCGGCCGCGATGGAAAAGTGGACGTGACGTATGGCCTCGGTGGACTGCCGGGCGACATTCCGCTGGCCGCGAATTTCACGGGTTCCGGCTGGACCGACGACCTCGTCATCTACCGCGCCGGGACCTGGTACGTGGACCAGAGTCACGACGGAACCATCAACAAGACCTTCCGCTTCGGCGGTGCCCCCGGCGATATTCCGCTCGCGGGCGATATCAACGGTGACGGCATCGCCGATCTCGTCATCTACCGCAATGGCATGTGGTACATCGACACGAACCGCGACGGCAGCGTCGACATCGCGGTCGCTTTCGGCGGCATGCCGCAGGACGTTCCGGTGCTCTTCGACTATGACGGCGACGGCAAGGCCGACTTGTGCATCTTCCGCGACGGCGTCTGGTACGTGAACACGAAGCGCGACGGTACCATTCAGGCGACTTTCGTCTACGGGGCGACGGGCGACATCCCGCTCGCCGGACACTTCTACTGAAACCCCGCGAACGCCGCGACGACGGCGCCCGGACAGGAAAACGCCCAGCGAAGATTGCTGGGCGTTTTATTTGGCTTAGTAGATCATCGGACGCTCCTAAAGCAAACA